>NZ_JBNUPF010000032.1:0-16532 GCF_050409565.1 Facklamia sp. P12955 | reverse complement strand
AATGGTCATATGATTTTGATACAATGACATTCATGGCAACAGATGAAAAAGCACCTAAATTATATACATTTAAATTAGTTCTAAAAACATCTGATACTAACATTACATCTGAATATGAAGCTGCATCTATGAAAGAAGCTGAAAAATACTTCCATGACTATGTTGCTCGCTTTGGTTTAGGTGAGTTAGTATGGTCATATGATGAAGAAACTATGACATTTATGGTAACTGAAAAACCTGCAGATGAAAAACCTGCAGATGAAAAACCAAAAAATCCAAAGCCAGTAGAAAATAAAAAAGAAAAATCTGAATTACCACAAACTGGTGAAGGTTCAACCTTCGCAATTTATGGTGCAGCAGCATTATCTGTATTAGCAGGATTAGGCTTAGTTGCTAAGAAACGTGAAGAAGCATAGTTAATTTAATAGCAGCTATTTAAAAGAGCAAGATAATTTTGCTCTCAGATTGAAGACAAACCCTATTTGAGTAACTCTCAAGGAAGGGTTTGTCTTTATTTGTCTTAAAAGTTTCCTGTAAAATAAAAAACCGAAGCCTTTCTAGCTCTTCATCTCTAGTATATTTGCCAATTTCTTCATGTTTAAACAAGTAAAAGTGAGCCCTGCTTTAAATTCCATCAAGCTTTTTCCAATAAAATGCGTCTATCGAAAGCCATGATGTTCTTTAGCAGTGCCGAATATTCTGTCAGCGGACTCTTTGGATTCTTTATAAAGAGCACGCATACCCTCTGAATACCTGATATCCTCACACCTTTCAAGGGCTTTTTGCCACACATGTCGGCTAATTACACATTTATTTTGATTGTTCTCCTGATCTTGACGAGAGGCTTTGTACTCTCGATAGCCTTTTTGATTAGTGGTCGTAGAATGATAGACCCCATTTTTTCATCTAAATAACAGTCATAGTATTCATCATAGATACACTCTCTATGCTCGGGTTTACTTCTTGGTCGCGTATAAGGAAAAACTGGTATGGTGGATTGGTTTAAAAGAAATTGAACGATGGTGGCCGTTTTATAGCTCGCCTCTGCAATGAGATGAGTGGGATTAAAAAGAGTAATCTTTTTAAATAGTAATCGAAATACTTGCGTATAGTGGGTATTTCTAGAGTAGACACTATAAGCTAATATCCACCCCCTTGCGATTGCAAGCTGTTTGAATAGTATAGGCAAAAACTTGCTTATGACCCCTTTATGAAACTACCTTGCATTCGGATTATTGGGACTGATTGTTTGGGACTTTGTTAAGGTCTCTTTTTTTATAAATTCAAAGTTTCCATTATTAAAAAAGGTATAAGACTGTTATAATGTAGCTAACAAATTTAGAGGAGTTCGGTTTATGCAAAAGAAAAAGAGTTTTTTTTATTGTTTGTTAATAGGGTTCCTGTTCAGTCTTTATACTTGTTCTAACTTGATGGTAGAAGCAACTTCTGATCCTTTCATTCCACGACCTGCCCTTCCGTCAGACTTAAAGAAAGTAGAGAAATCTACAAACTCTGATGACGAATCATCCGTTGGTGAGAATGAGGAAAGAGCATCTAATAAAGCAATGGAACAAGGTTTGTTTGAAACGGATATTGTTATTTATCCCCTTAATGAGTTTGAAAATCAAGAATCACTAGATAACTTTGCCAATTATGTAAAGAATGATGCAAGTCTGAATGATCAGATAATTTTAGAGGATGTCTCTGAAGAGAGTCGCTTTTTACTTTCAGCTAATTATCGTGACAGTGCTAAAGAAGATGGTCAACTGATTGTTTTATATTTTCCAGTCAATATTGCCGATCAAAGTCAAGCCCAAGAAGTCTTAGATAAACATCTATTATATTATCCTGATTTGTTTGAAAAAGGTGAATTGGCATCACAAGGTGATGGATATGATCTGGCTTTTGCTTTGAAAGTTAATGCCAACGCAGATGGCTTTGGTATAGATACAGCTAAGCAAGAAATTGAATACTATGATCAAAGAGAGCCTTATCAGTATGAATTAGAATCAAATGGTGATGACCCTTATCGTCAAGCCATTGAAGAACGTTTTCCTGGTGAATTCAGTTTTGAAAGTGTAGAAGAAAATGGCAAAACGTTAGTGACACTTCGCCAACTACCTTTATCTGAGCGGCAAGCGAGTGTAGAAAGTGATGATAACGGCTCAAACATGGCAGGAAATCTATTTTCTCAATTCAACACCAAAGTTGATGACTATTTAACACAGATAAACTTAAAGGAAAAGTTAATGAACCTAGGGATTTCTGAAGATAATGTTTCTATTGTAACTATAGGAGTTGCAGTTGTTTTATTCCTTTTAGGAATTGTCTTAATTGTTTTAGGTTTCCGTCGCTAAATAAGAAAGGAAGAAAATAGAATGAAGAATAAACTTATTAATCTTTTAGTAGTTACCGTTTTAACGTTTGGATGCGTGGGGACAATTTTTGCTCAGGATGACACTGAAAATAAGCCGGACACTGAGCAAACCCCACCCACAAACGAAGGAAATCAGCCTGCACCACAGGAGTCTACGATTGCACCTAGTAAACCTCAAAATGAAACTACAACTAAGCCTAACAATGGTAGCGGTGAGTCTGAAGAGAAAGAAACAACTGTTGCTAACACTACAGTTGAAAGCCCAAAAGAAACAACTGTTCAAACTACAGAAACGACTGTAACAACGGTTGCTAGCCAGCCCCAACCTAATCCAAACCCTAGACCAACTCAACCTTATATTCCAAGTCGCCCACAGCCTTCCAATCGACCAGAAGATATTGAAGTGATTGAGATACCAGAAACAAGTATTGAAATGGAAGAAGAGACGGAAGTAGAAGAAGAGATTGACTTATTTGAGGGAGAATTCATTACTTTTAATGCTAATGTCTTCAAAGAAGAGTCAGAAGCGGATGATTTTATTCAATTGATTGAAGAAGACGAGGCGACAAAAGACCGCTTTATTGCTGAAAAAGAAATCATTGATGAAGACTTTATTTTGGTTCGAGTGACCTATGCAGAAGCTGTTGAAGAAAAAGGACGCTACATTTTATTCTATATTTCGAGTGAATTTGAAACAGAAGAAGCAGCGGAGGAATACTTAGAGAAGGAATTACTGATTTATCCGGATCTTTTTGTTGCTGGAGAAATGATCAAAGTGGACGATAAATTCGATATCATCTTAGGTATTCGACCAGGCACCGAAACCCAAGCGCTAACTTACGATGAAGCAACCTTTGAAGTTCAATATGAGGCAGATCGCGAAGAATATCAATATATCGTTAAAGCTGATGAATTAACCGGTGAGTTTATCGATGAAATTCAAATGGCTGTGGAAGAGGCTTTCCCTGGTGAGTTTACATTCTCTGAAGAAGTTATATCTGATACTGAAAAAGAAGTGACCATGACTCCTCTTGAAATAGAAGAAGAATCAAGTGAAGAGATGGAAAGTTATTTAGAAGACTCAGAAGAAACAACGATGGAAAATTAGAGATTGGTTAAAAAATCGCCCTCAATTTAGATGAGGGCGATTTTTAAATAGCTTAATTAATTAAGCTTTAGAAGGAATTTTTCTAAGTCAGCCATTGAATTGGAGTTTTCCAATTTACTGTCTACTTTACCATCTTTAACAATGAGCAGTTGGGGAACCGTGGAAATTTCAAAGAAATTATCGACAACATCACGGAAATTATCATCCTCCATTCGCTCATCGGCATTATAATAATGATAATTTAGGTTCATTTCTTTAGCTAATTGATTTAACTTAGGTAGAAAAACACGACAATATGGACAAGAATCAAAACCTACATAGATTAGTTTGGCTTCATTTTTAGAATCTTCGATAACTGCTTCATAAGCAGTTTGACCTTCTATTTTAGAAAGGTTAGACATCTTTAAAGGGGCGATACTTACTTCATCGGCATATTTTTCAATCTTGTCTAGCTCTTTATAGACTTTTTCTTTCGTTTCTTTATCTAAGTTTAAAAGAATAAGGTCTTCCTTAAAAGAAACTTGACCATCTTCTCCAATGTAGTCGCTTTTTTCAATCTTGCTTTTTTGATTTGTGATTGGATTTTCTTGTTTGTCTATTTTAGAATCATTTAGTTGGCAAGCAGTTAGTAAGAAACAGACTGACATTAGTAGGAACAATTTTTTATTTAATAATTTCACTGTAAACTTCCTTTCTAAAAAGCTTAGTAATGGTTTAACTCTTATAGAAAATATTTAATTACTTAAGCATGATAATAATTAAATTATATCACTTTTTTAGCAATAATGTTAAGATATATGAGATCGATTCAAGCAAGGGGTGTATTTATGTCCGATCATTATTATAGTCAGCAACCACAAAGCAGTCATGATGAACGTTATATTGAAGCACAGCTTTTTCACCAAAGTTATCAGTTTTCTACCGATGCGGGAGTTTTTTCCAAAGGTAGAGTGGACTTTGGTTCGCGCCTCTTGATAGAAAATTTTTTAAAGCTTAATCAAAGTATAAATTCCGGCCAACTATTGGAGTTAGGCTCAGGTTATGGGCCAATTTCGGTTGCTATTGCTGATCAATCGCAGTCACTTCAAGTGTTGGGTTTGGAAGTTAATCAGCGAGCCTTGGCATTAGCTAAGGAAAATATGCGGTTGAATCGAGTGACAAATCTGGATTTTATACAAGCAGATGTTGTCACTCATAATTTCGAGCCAATTTATGATTATGTTTTAACTAATCCACCTATTCGAGCTGGTAAGACTATTGTTCAGCAATTTGTGACCCAAGCCTATCAAGCACTAAAAGAGGAAGGACAGTTATGGCTGGTTATCCAGAAAAAACAAGGGGCACCCAGTATGAAAAAGTTTATGGAAGAAACATTTGGTAATGTCAGTGAAATCGATCGCTCTAAAGGCTATTGGATTTTACAATCCATCAAGTTGTTTCAAGATTAAACACATTGGTTTTAAAAAGTCATTATTGATTAGAGGGGAAGCGTTTATTTGTTCGATAAAGTTAAAAATTATGTTACTCAGATTTCAGCTCCTATTTATATTGTGCTGACGTTTGTCGTGATTTCCTTTATTGGAGGAATACTGTTAGCCACTCCTTTAGCTAGTCGATCAGGTGAATGGACGAAGCTAATTGATGCTTGGTTTACAGCTGTTTCAGCTGTTTGTGTAACGGGAAATGTAACAGTTAACACTACAGACCATTGGAATTATTTTGGACGAACGATTATTCTAGTTTTAATTGAAATTGGTGGACTTGGATTTATGACCTTATGGGTTACCGTTTTTATCTATATGGGCAAGCAAATAAATCTAAGACTGCATAAAGTTTTACTTGAATCTTTAAATATCTCCGATATTTCTGAAGTTAGAAATCTTTTGAGCTATATCATCCAATTCTCTTTGATTGTACAGATTATTGGGGCGGCTTTATTAGGAATTGACTTTATTCCACGCTTTGGCTGGTTAAAAGGAACTTATTATGCCATCTTTCATAGTGTGTCCGCCTTTTGTAATGCCGGTTTTGATTTGTTGGGAGATTCTATGATTGGTTTCCAAGACAATCCTTTAGTTCTCCTAACTTGTATGGGTTTGATTATCATTGGTGGATTAGGTTTCATTGTTTGGCGAGATTTGCTAACCTTTTATCGCAATCGTAAATTATTGTGGCATACTAAAATAGTTTTGACTACAACGGCTATTTTACTCCTTTTAGGAACAGTATTATTCGCTCTAACTGAACAACCTAGTCCTTTGTTTAAGGACCAACCCTTCTTTATTAGACTTGTAAACTATCTTTTTCTAGCGGTGACACCACGAACCGCTGGCTTTTCGAATGTGGACTATACCGCTTTATCATCTGCCGGTATTTTCTTAACCATTGTCTTAATGTTTCTAGGCGCTTCTTCGGGATCCACCGGGGGTGGGGTTAAGACCACTACTTTAGCAAGTCTTTTAATTTTTTCTTCTTCAGCTATTCGTCGTAGAGGATCGGTTATCTTTAAGCGTACCATCCCTGAAGGAGCTATTTTGAAGGCCATCTTTATTTTAATTTCAGGCTTAAGCTTAATTACCTTTGTCACCATGATCTTGTTAATAACAGAAACAATTCCTCCAGGATTCGGCATCGAATATGTAGTAGTAGAAGTTGTCTCTTGCTTTTCAACAGTTGGTTTAAGTATGGGTTTAACCCCTAATTTAACTGGTATTGGTAAAACCGTTTTAATTTTTATGATGTTTATTGGTCGAATCGGGTTGTTAACTATTTTTTGGTCAGCGAGTATGGGAAGAAAGCCATCAAAGATTAAATACCCGCATGGTAACTTGATGATAGGATAGAAAGGGAGAAACTTTCATGAAAAAAGAAATCACAGCAGTTTTAGGTCTCGGATTATTCGGAACATCCTTAGCCAAAACTTTAGCGGAAAACCACAAGCAAGTAATCGTGATTGATCGCGACATGGAGCTAGTTGAAGCTATTGCTAGTAAGGTGGAAGTAGCTGTACAAGGTGACTTTACCAAGTATGAAGTATTAAAAGAAGCCGGAGTTGGTGAAGCACAAATGGCAATTATTGCCTCCTCTTCAAAGTTTGATAATACGATTACTACCTTATTATCTTTGCAAAAGTTAGAAGTACCGACCATTATCGCAAAAACGCGCAAAGAAGAGTATAAAGAAGTGCTTTTGAAATTAGGCGTTGATCGCGTTATTTTACCCGAAACAGATATGGGGATTCGGATTGGTAATGAACTGACCAATGATTCGGTACTCGATTTAATTCAATTAGACGCTCAGAGCCACATTGTTGAATTTACCGCTCGTAAGAATTGGATAGGGAAGACGATTGAAGAAATAAATTTTAGAAGCCGTTATGATATTAATTTGATTGCGATTAAGTCTCGTATTGAAGAAGGATTTGATATTAATGTCAATCCAGACTTTATTATTGAAGAAAGCGACCTCTTTGTCGGCTTAACCAACACCAATAATGCGAAAGTTTTATTAGAAAAAGAAATTTAAGATTTTATATTTATAAGACCACTTGCTAATTTAATTCGAGTGGTCTTTTGCTTTTAAAGTCTGAGAAAGAAAGTCTTGACTTTGATAAAAAATAAGTGTAATATTGAATAACGCATAGCGTGAACATTGAATTCAAAATGGCACCGAAATATTGTCCGGTCGGCGATTTTGGCAGAGTAAACAAAAGATTGAGGAAGCTTAGGCGATTAAAATCAATTCTTTTGTCTTTTTTTTGCCCTTAAAAAGGACAAAAAGCATTTTGTTATCAAATTATAATATTTGTAAACATATTGTAATCTGTCGGTCGATAGTTAAAGCAAGCCCAGAAGAATCACCATTCGCTACGTAATATTAAAGAGGGGTGAATTGTTTGAGTCAGCATCATATCGTGAAATATGGTAAAAAAGCAGAACGTCGTAGTTATGCACGAATTGATGAGGTTTTGGAATTACCAAACTTGATTGAAATCCAAACCGATTCCTATCAATGGTTTTTAGAAGAAGGATTAAAGACCATGTTCCAAGATATCTCGCCAATCGTCGATCATACAGAAAATTTAGAACTTTATTTCCATGATTACTCATTTCAAGAGGCTAAATATACAGTAGAGGAAGCTCGTTCCCACGATGCCAACTACTCTAAACCAATCTATGTTAATTTGCGCTTAGTTAATAAAGAATCTGGTGAAGTAAAAGAACAAGAAGTATTCTTTGGCGATTTCCCAATTATGACGGATATGGGAACCTTCATCATTAATGGGGCAGAACGTGTTATTGTTTCACAATTAGTACGTTCTCCAGGTGTCTACTTCCATGATAAAGTAGACAAAAAATCAAGACATACTTTTGCTTCAACCGTTATTCCTAACCGAGGAGCTTGGCTAGAATTTGAAACGGATGCTAAAGGAATTGCCTATGTCAGAATTGACCGGACACGTAAATTGCCAATTACAGCCTTAATTCGTGCACTTGGTTTTGGCGAAGATGACGAGATTGTTGAAATCTTATCTGAAACCACCCTATTGAATGACACTTTAGCTAAAGATGTCCATAAAAACATTTCTGACTCCCGTGCTGAAGAAGCTTTGAAAGATATTTATGAACGCCTACGTCCTGGTGAGCCGAAGACAGCAGATTCTTCACGTAACTTATTAACGGCTCGTTTCTTTGATCCAAGACGTTATGATTTAGCGCCAGTTGGACGTTATAAGATTAATAAAAAACTCCACTTAAAGCACCGTCTTTTAGGAATGACACTCGCAGAAACTTTGGCAGACCCAGAAACAGGAGAAGTACTCTTCACAGAAGGAACTGAACTTTCTGCAGGAGATATTGAACGTTTAATCCCTTACTTAGATAATGGTTTGAATGTTTATACTTATACTCCTTCACCAGATGGTGTGATTGGTGAACCGATTGACTTGCAAGTGGTCAAAGTATACTCCCCTCTTGATTCGGACCGTGTGATTAATATTGTCGGTAACGCTAATCTTGAAGGAGTGCATCACTTAACCCCAGCAGATATTATCGCGTCAATGAACTACTATTTATTATTAAATGAACAAGTAGGCTCAACAGATGATATTGATCATTTGGGCAACCGTCGTATTCGTTCAGTCGGTGAATTACTGCAAAATCAATTCCGTATTGGCTTATCGCGTATGGAAAGAGTAGTCCGTGAAAGAATGTCCTTACAAGATATTTCAACAATGACACCGCAACAGTTAATTAATATCCGTCCAGTTGTAGCGGCTATTAAAGAGTTCTTTGGCTCTTCTCAATTATCACAATTTATGGATCAAACCAATCCATTGGGTGAATTGACTCACAAGCGTCGTCTTTCTGCTTTAGGACCGGGAGGGTTAACACGTGATCGCGCTGGTTATGAAGTGCGTGACGTTCACTACTCTCACTACGGTCGTATGTGTCCAATTGAAACACCAGAAGGTCCAAACATTGGATTAATTAACTCCTTATCTTCATATGCAAAAATAAACCGTTATGGTTTCATTGAAACACCTTATCGTAAAGTGGATAAGGCTAACAAGACCGTTACAGAAGAAATTGCGTATTTATCAGCAGATGAAGAAGATTTATACATCATTGCTCAAGCTAACTCTCGTTTAAATGAAGATGGTACTTTTGAAAATGACACGGTTATGGCTCGTTATAAAGACCAAAACTTAGAGGTCAAAACTAACACAGTCGATTTTATGGATGTTTCACCAAAACAGGTAGTTGCAGTAGCAACGGCATCGATTCCTTTCTTAGAAAACGATGACTCCAACCGTGCTTTAATGGGAGCTAACATGCAACGTCAAGCAGTTCCTTTAATTCGTCCCAAAGCACCGATTATCGGAACAGGTATTGAGTATAAAGCTGCTCACGACTCGGGTGCGGCATTGATTTGCCGACGTCCAGGTCGAGTAACCTATGTGGATGCTGAACGTATTCGTGTGCAATTAGAAGATGGTTCTGTTGATGAATACCGCTTAACTAAATTTGCACGTTCCAATGCGGGAACATGTTACAACCAACGTCCAATTGTTGTTGTTGGAGATCAAGTTGATGCTAATGAAATTTTAGCAGATGGATCTTCGATGGAAAACGGTGAAATGGCCTTAGGTCAAAACCCATTGGTAGCCTTTATGACTTGGGATGGTTATAACTACGAGGATGCCATCATCATGTCTGAACGTCTAGTTAAAGACGATGTCTATACCTCTATTCATATTGAAGAATATGAATCAGAATCACGTGATACTAAGTTAGGACCAGAAGAAATTACGCGCGAAATCCCTAATGTTAGTGAGGAATCCCTCAAATATTTAGATAAAGATGGAATTATTATGGTCGGTGCGGAAGTACGCGATGGAGATATTCTAGTCGGAAAAGTCACACCAAAAGGTGTGACTGAATTGACAGCAGAAGAACGCCTCTTACACGCTATTTTTGGTGAAAAAGCACGTGAAGTTCGTGACACTTCCTTAAGAGTTCCCCATGGTGGTGGTGGAATTGTGCACGATGTTAAGGTATTCACTCGTGAAAATGGCGACGAGCTTTCACCAGGAGTGAATAAATTGGTTCGTGTTTATATTGTTCAAAAACGTAAAATTCAAGTCGGTGACAAGATGGCTGGACGTCATGGAAATAAAGGGGTTGTCTCTTTAATCATGCCGGAAGAAGATATGCCATTTATGCCTGATGGGACACCAGTTGATATTATGTTAAACCCATTAGGGGTGCCTTCAAGGATGAATATTGGACAGGTCTTTGAATTACATTTAGGAATGGCCGGACGTCAATTAGGCATTAATTTTGCTACACCTGTCTTTGATGGGGCGAATGAAGAAGAGGTTTGGGAAACAGTTAGAGAAGCCGGATTAGAACCGGATGCTAAGACAACTCTATATGACGGTCGTACTGGAGAACCATTTGACCGAAAAGTTTCAGTCGGTGTCATGTATATGTTGAAACTCGCACACATGGTCGATGACAAGCTGCATGCACGCTCAACGGGCCCATATTCATTAGTAACCCAACAACCGCTCGGAGGTAAAGCACAGTTTGGTGGACAACGTTTTGGCGAGATGGAAGTTTGGGCCTTAGAAGCCTATGGTGCAGCTTATACCTTACAAGAAATCTTGACTTATAAATCAGATGATGTAGTAGGTCGTGTGAAGACATACGAAGCCATTGTCAAAGGAGAAGCTATTCCCAAACCTGGTGTACCAGAATCCTTCCGTGTATTAGTTAAAGAACTACAAGCTTTAGGATTGGACTTGAAAGTCTTGGACGCTGAAGATAAAGAAATTGAACTATTGGATGATGACGATGAAGATGATGTAATTAACTTTAATGCGCTTGAGAAGTATAAAGAAGATCAAAAAGCCGCTGAAGAAAAGAGCGTCGTTCAAACAAGTGAAACTAATGAAAGTTCAGCCTCAATTACTAGTGGAGATACAACTAAAGAGGACTAGTAATGTCTAAATGCCTTGGAGCCATTGGAGAAAAGGCACTCCATTAATTGGTGGAAACACCAGCTTAAATCAAGAAGGAGGTCGGCCCCTTGATAGATGTTAATAAATTTGATTCCATGAAAATCGGTCTCGCATCCCCAGAAAAAATTCGTTCATGGTCTTATGGGGAAGTCAAAAAACCAGAAACCATCAACTATCGAACTTTAAAACCCGAAAAAGATGGACTCTTTTGCGAGCGTATTTTTGGTCCTACCAAGGATTGGGAATGTTCTTGTGGGAAGTTAAAACGTGTTCGCTATAAAGGTCGCGTATGTGACCGTTGTGGCGTGGAAGTGACTCGCGCTAAAGTTCGTCGTGAAAGAATGGGGCATATAGAATTAGCAGCCCCAGTTACTCATGTGTGGTATTTCAAAGGGATTCCAAGCCGTATCGGCTTGATCCTTGACATGAGCCCGAGACTATTAGAAGAAGTGATTTATTTTGCTTCTTACATAGTTATTGATCCAGGCGATACGGGTCTAGAATATAAATCATTACTCACTGAGACAGAGTATCGTGAGAAAAAACGTGAGTTCGGCAACCGTTTTTATGCCAAAATGGGTGCAGAAGCGATTAAAGAACTCCTACATGCAGTTGATGTAGATGCTGAGATCAGTGGTTTACGAGAAGAGCTTAAAACGTTGACTGGACAAAAAAGAACGCGAGCGATTCGTCGTTTAGATATCTTGGATTCTTTCCAAGAATCAGGAAATAAACCAGAATGGATGGTTATGGATGTTTTGCCAGTTATACCACCTGATTTAAGACCGATGGTTCAGTTGGAAGGAGGACGCTTTGCAACTTCTGACTTAAATGATCTTTACCGTCGAGTGATTAATCGTAACAATCGTTTGAAACGCCTTTTAGATTTAGGTGCACCAAATATTATTGTGCAAAACGAAAAACGAATGTTACAAGAGGCAGTAGATGCTTTGATTGATAATGGTCGTCGTGGACGTGCTGTTACTGGTCCTGGTAATCGTCCATTAAAATCTCTTTCTCACATGCTTAAAGGTAAACAAGGACGTTTTCGTCAAAATCTTTTAGGAAAACGTGTGGACTATTCTGGTCGTTCGGTTATCGTGGTTGGACCGTCTTTAAAAATGTACCAATGTGGTATACCAAAAGAAATGGCCATCGAACTATTTAAACCGTTCGTAATGAAAGAATTAGTAGAACGCGAAATAGCTAGCAACGTAAAAAATGCTAAACGTATGATTGAAGTTCAACATGATGCGATTTGGCCTGTTATTGAAGATGTTATTAAGGAACACCCCGTACTACTTAACCGAGCACCTACTCTTCACCGATTAGGTATTCAAGCTTTTGAACCGGTTTTAATTGAAGGGAAAGCAATTCGTCTACACCCATTAGTATGTAACGCTTATAACGCTGACTTTGATGGGGATCAAATGGCAGTTCACGTACCGTTATCTGAAGAAGCTCAAGCTGAAGCCCGTCTGTTAATGTTAGGTGCACAAAACATCCTAAGTCCTAAGGACGGTAAGCCAGTTGCAACACCTTCACAGGACATGGTGCTTGGTAATTATTATTTAACAATTGAAGAACCGGGACGTGTGGGCGAAGGAATGATTCTAAGCTCCATTTCAGAAGCAGAGATTGCATATCAAAATGGCTATGTGCATTTACATACCCGTGTAGCGATTCCTGCTAAGTCTTTCACTAATAAAACTTTCACTGACTGGCAAAGAGAACGTTTAATGGTTACAACTATTGGTAAATTATTCTTTAACGAAATCATGCCAGATGAATTCCCATATTTAAATGAGCCATCAAATGAGAACCTAACGCAACAAACACCTGATAAGTACTTCTTGGAACCAGGTGTAAACGTTAAAGAAGCTATTGAACAGATGGAGCCTGTGTCACCGTTTAAGAAAAAAGATTTTGGTAATATTATTGCTGAAGTCTTTAAACATTATCATATTACTCAAACATCAATTATGCTAGATAAGATGAAAGATTTGGGTTATAAATATTCTACGCAATCAGGTATCACCGTAGGGGTAGCGGATGTTCTCAGTTTAGATAGTAAAGCAGAAATCTTAGAGAAAGCTCATGCTAAAGTTGATGAGATTACTCGAATGAGACGACGCGGACTTCTAACTGAAGACGAGCGCTATGAAAATGTTATTCGTACATGGGAAAAAGCCAAAGATCAGATTCAAAAGGATCTACAAAAGAGCTTGCCACGTCTAAACCCCATCTTTATGATGTCTGACTCTGGTGCCCGTGGTAATATTTCTAACTTTACCCAGCTAGCCGGAATGCGTGGGAATATGGCGGCTCCTTCTGGGAAAATTATCGAATTACCAATTACATCCAACTTCCGTGAAGGCTTAAACGTTATGGAAATGTTTATCTCCACTCACGGAGCGCGTAAAGGGATGACCGATACGGCCTTGAAGACCGCTGACTCAGGTTATTTAACACGTCGATTAGTTGATGTCGCTCAAGATGTCATTATCCGTGAGGAAGATTGTGGAACAGACCGTGGAGTTGAAATTCGTGAAATTGCCGATGGTAATTCGGTTATTGAGTCCCTAGAAGAACGTTTACAAGGACGTTATGCACATAAATCAGTCATTCATCCAGAAACTGGAGAAGAAATTGTTAAGGCTCAAGAATTGATTACAGATGAGAAGGCTGCAGAAATTATTAAAGCAGGTATTGAAGCTGTAACTATTCGTTCAGTCTTTACATGTAATACTGACCATGGTGTATGTAAACATTGCTATGGACGCAACTTAGCGACTGGATCAGAAGTAGAAGTTGGAGAAGCAGTAGGTACAATCGCTGCTCAATCTATCGGTGAGCCTGGTACTCAGTTAACCATGCGTACCTTCCATACGGGAGGGGTTGCCGGTGGTGGTGATATTACTCAAGGTTTACCACGTATTCAAGAAATTTTTGAAGCGCGTGTTCCAAAAGGACAAGCAACCATTACGGAAGTTGCCGGAGTTGTTACTTCGATTGAAGAAAAATCAAGCGAGCGGTTGAAAGAAATTACCGTTACAGGAGTTACGGATAACCGCACTTATAAAGTGGCTTATGCTGCTCGCCTTAAAGTCAATGAAGGCGATCGTGTAGAACGTGGTCAAGCCTTAACAGAAGGATCAATCGATCCCAAAGAATTATTAGCAGTTACTGACGTCTTAACGGTCCAAAAATACATTATGCGCGAAGTTCAAGCCGTATATCGTGGACAAGGGGTAGAAATTGGTGATAAGCACGTTGAGGTGATGGCTCGTCAAATGTTACGTAAAGTTCGTGTAATGGACCCTGCTTCTACATCTATTTTACCAGGGGCCTTAATGGATATCGCAGACTTTGCTAAGGCTAATAAAGACACCATTACAAGTGGGGAAACACCAGCTACGGCTCGACCCGTCTTACTTGGAATTACTAAAGCTGCTCTTGAGACAAAATCATTTATCTCAGCTGCTTCCTTCCAAGAGACAACACGTGTCTTGACCGATGCGGCCATTCGTGGAGACCGTGACTACTTAATTGGTCTAAAAGAAAACGTCATTATTGGTAAATTAATCCCAGCTGGTACTGGAATGAACAGCTACCGTGATTTGGAAATCCAAACCACTCAAGATACTATTCCTATGCCAACTGAGATAACAGATGAACCACAGCAAATGAAATAAACAAAATAGATTAAACCCTTCAATTATTGAACTGCTCCCCCAAAAGTAAAACTATTTTAGGGGGAGTTTTTCATAATTGAAGGGTATTTTTATATGATATATTGCAATAATTATTACGACACTTCTGTTAACAAATTCAATTCCTCAATATAACGTTCAAAGGGTGCTTCAAACGCTAGACATTTCCTTGGTCTAGCGTTTACTTTATAGATAGCTTTAAACAAGTCTTGATCCTTTAGCTGTGCGAAATCCGTTTTCTTAGGAAAGAATTCCCTTAGCAAGCCATTGCTGCCTTCATTGGTGCCTCTTTGCCATGCACTCTAGGCATCGGCAAAGTAAAAACCTATCCCTAACTTACTCTCTACTACGTCATAGCAAGCGAATTCTTTTCCTCTATCGGATGTGAATGTTTTAAAGGCTCCTTGTGGTAAGGATTTTGTTAATTGATAAAGCGCTTCTAACATAGATTGTTTACTTCTGTCTGGTGTTTTTATCGCAAAATAGGTACGAGTCTTCCTTTCTGCAAAAGTAGCTAAACATCCTTTGCTTTTTCCTCAAGAAGATACTAGAATATCAAGTTGTCAGTGTCCAAATTCAGTGCGCTTCTTCACCACTTTGGGTCTTTTCTAAACAGAAGTATTGATATCAAATCTTTCTCTTCTTTCTTTCGTTTTTTTAGAGTGACCTTTTCTCCTTAACACCTGCAAGGAAACGGATAAAGTCTCCTTATATATCCAATTATAGAATGTCTTAAAGGAGAAGGTATTTGGGAAAAGTCTTACTTCTATCATCCGTGGTAATATATAGGGCTCATAACAATCTCTTTCATGTGTATGTTTTATAGTAATGACATTTTACATGAATTAAATTTGTTATGAGTTTTATTTTTACTCGTGTTGCATTAAATTTTACAATGCATCATATCAAAACATAACTAGTTATAAAAGAAAATATTAAAAAAGGGATAAATGGAATTATTTTACTTTTAGAAAGATAACAATACAAAAGTCCAAGTGAAGCTGCTAAAAATAAAAAGTAAGGAATAGAGCCTAGGGGAATAAACAATAGAGAAATACAGATGAATTTTAAATCGGCACCTCCCATCCAAGACTGTTCTGTTCTTATAAGAAGAAAGCTGATAAGACAGAAAATAAGAAAATACTGAAAGGGAATAATATTATATGAATAATTATAGAGTAATCCGAGCGTCAAAAAAGAAAGTTGTAGAAAATCAGGAACCCACTGATCAAGTATATCCATGAAGGTCATGAATAGAAAGATAAGTAATAAAATCAGATTAAAAAAAGAAAAAGCAGTGAATAGAAAAAAGAAGAAAGAGCAGAGTCCACCAAACAATTCAAAGTAAAAGTGATTGACACTTATTTTCCGACAGCAAAAATAACAATGCCCCTTCAGCAATAAATATGAAAACAAAGGAAATAACTGCCAAAAGTAGAGTTTGTGCTGGCAATGATCACAAAAAGATCGTGCTTTCCAACTAAAGCTTTTATTTATAATGGAATAAGAAAGATAGTAAACAAAACTCGCTATACAAGATCCAATATAAAAGTACAGTATATGAGTCATCATTAACTCCTTTTATAAGTTATAGGCTTAAATACACGTAAAAAAGAAAAAAAGTGCTAAAAATTATTGACACAAATTAAAAAAGATAGTAAAATGTAATTCCTGCTAGCGAATATCTTTTAAAAAAGCAGATATTTAGAAGAAAATTCAAAAAATCTTCAAAAAGGTTTGACAAAAAATCTAACCCATGCTAGTATATAGAAGTTGTCACTTATGGCAGCGAAGCTCATTGAAAACTGA
>NZ_JBNUPF010000031.1:0-17676 GCF_050409565.1 Facklamia sp. P12955 | reverse complement strand
CATAAGCATGCCCATTTAGAAGCACCTTGTGTAACATATGTTTGACAACTCTAGAGCAAATTATTAAAAAACTATGAGAGAACGATTGCGCATTTTAATTACTATGATAAAATAGGAGAGTAGATGCCAACTTTTACCTAAATAATTAGTAAAGAATTGGAGAAACTAATGATTGAAGACTTAATGACACCCAAAAATGCCCTTCTCACTCTACCGGAAACATGCACTTGTCTAGAAGCTATTGAATTATTAGAAAAAAATAATCTTCGTTGCGCCCCGGTGGTAGATGATAGCCAATCCATTTTCCGTGGTAACATTTACCGCTTCCATATTTATCAATATAAATTTCATCATCCTGACGCTGATCTTAGTTCTTTACCCGTGACCCGCTTTTTAAAAAACACCACCAAAATTATCCGTATTCACCATTCAATTTTGGAATTGTTTTTTGCCATAAAAGACCTACCCTATGTTGCTGTCTTAAGTAAGGAACATACCTTTTTAGGGATTGTGGAACACACAAACTTTCTGAGCTTTTTAAATCAAGCTTGGGATATGCCGGTCGTAGGCTATATATTAAAAGTAGAAGCCCTCGGTAAAAAGGGCAATCTCACTAAGATTGCCCGTCTAGTTAACCGTTATTGCGATATTTCTTCCTCAATGACCATTGATAAGACCGATTTTAACAACCGTTCCTATATCCTCTTTCAAATCCACCAAGATACTAGCCGTCTTACCTTTCAAAACCTCGTTCAAGATTTGCAACGCCGTAAATACACGGTTGAATTCTGGTACATTTAAAATATTTATCCCCGCTAACCTCTAATCGAAGAAGAGTTAACGGGGATTTTATAATTATTTAGGAAAATAAGGATTGTTCTGTCGCTCTTGGGCTACAAACGTTGGGTTGCCATGTCCAGGGTACAACTGATAATTATCACTCAAAGGTAAAATTTCGCGTTGAATACTTTCCATTAATTGTTGATGACTAGCATTCGGTAAATCCGTACGTCCAACACTGCCTGCAAAAACAAGGTCACCAGATATCACAAATTCATCCTCATCAAATAGATAAATCACATGACCTGGACTGTGTCCGGGTGTATGCTTCACTTCAAACTTAAAAGAAGCGATTGAAACTTCCCCCATACTTTCCCAAAGATGATCAGCTTTACGCTGAATAATCGGTTGAGTAAGCATTGTAGACAAGTTTAAGGCTGGATCACCGAGGAAATCAGCTTCTAATGTATGTACATAGACTGGAACGTGATAATAATCTCTCAATTGGTCTAAACCACCAATATGATCAAAATGGCAATGGGTTTGAAGAATAGCTTTCGGTTTCCAGCCTTGACCATCAATCCATTCAATCAATTTATCCGCTTCTGCACCCGGATCAAAAAGGATGACCTCTTGATTGGGATGAATCACTACATAAGTATTTTCCTGCATAGGACCCACTGTTTTCATAGCTACTTCTAACATATTATCCTCCTATATATAAATTCGAGGAACTCTTTCACTAATACATGATAATATTTCATAGGAAATAGTTCCTGCCATATGTGCCAACAAAGAGGGGTGATTATAATATTTACCATCTTGACCGATTATTGTCACTTCCGTTCCCACAGGGAATTCCTTGGGTAAACGAATCATTAATTGATCCATATTAATCACACCTAAAACAGGGCATGCATATCCTTCTACCAAAATAGGAATTTTAGCATAAGCGCGAAGCCAACCATCGGCATAGCCAATCGGAATAGTACCAATCCATTCATCCTCTGGACTTTCATAGCTTGCTCCATAAGAAATACGCGTTCCTTTTTCAACTTTCTTCACATAGGACAATTCAGACAACAATTGAAATGCTGGCTTCAAATTAAGTTCATTTGTAGAATTTTTACTGCGTAAACCCTCTTTATCTAAATGATAATCAGTAATTTGCTGGTCCGTCACTAAATCTTCAGGGACACAGTCTCTACTATTGAGACCATACATGGAAATACCTAAGCGTATAATATCTGATCGGTCGCCAATTGCAGGATAAAGTCCCATGGCTGAATTATCAAAGTGTCTTAAAGACACAAAATCAGGAATATAAGAAATTAAAGCTTGCCAACGCTCCCATTGATAGTCAATATAACTTAAGGGGCCACCACCAGCCGTTGCAAAATGAGTGAAAACCCCTTGCCAATTTAGCCACGAATAAGCTTTAACGCCTTCAACAAAGGCTAGTACTTCTTCTTTGGTCCTTAACCCCACTCGTGACATCCCCGTATCCAGCTTCAAATGAAATTTTAATGGATTCTCTTTCAACAGATTCTCTTGCTGATTCTTTTTAAGCTGGTGGAAAGACTGGTCAAAAAAGCTTAAATCTGAAACAGTAATCGTTAAATCATAATATAAAATCTCGGCTATTCCATAGGGTAATGTTAAGCCCATTACTAAAATTGGTATTTTAGTCAGACCCAGCTTGCGGAGTTGGATGGCTTCATCTACTGTGGCAACGCACAATCCATTCACACCTGCTTCAATGGCTGCCTTAGCAATTGGAATTGCTCCATGTCCATAAGCGTTGGCTTTAACTACTGCATATATTTGTTGATGTGAAGCTTTCTTATCTTGGTATAGCTTGATATTGTGTTTAATGTTTTCTAAACTAATGACTGCTTGCGTTGGGCGGTGCTCACTTGCTCGATACATTTTTTGACTCCTTACGACTTGTTTATAAATTTTTGATAGGCTTGGTCAATCGTTTGCTGATCACAGTCCATTACAACCATAGCCGTTGCGTAATCTTGACCATGACTAATCGATACTTTGGCATGTCTTATTATTGGACCTGCTGTAATCTTAGGTCGTCCTCTCTCGTCATTGATAATTGAAATATCAGAAAACTTCAAGTGTCCAATCCCTGTACCCATAGCTTTAACATAAGCCTCTTTAGCACAAAAGCGGCCAGCCAAATAAATGAGCTGCCGCTGAGAGGAATATTTATCAAATACTCGTAGTTCTTGATCTGATAATATTTTATTTGGAAAAGCTTTGTGTCTAGCTAGGGCCTTAGCAATCCGATCAATTTCTACAATATCAATTCCTATCTCCATTATAATACCTCAAATATTAACGCTCTTTTTTCTTCATCTTAAAATTTTTCTTGTTAGACTTTGAATAGTTGCCTTTATTACCACCGGAATATTTATTGCGGTTTGATTTGCCAGACTTTTTGCGATAGTTGTCACGATTATTCCGTTTTTTGCGGTCTGCATTTGGTAATGGTTTTTGCGGTGAAATCGAAACGGCAATTTCACGGCTTTCTGAAACAATTTGTCCTAAAAGGGCTGCTACTAAATCTTCCGCTTCATAGTTAGCTAAAAGTAGTTTAGCATTTTGCCGACTATGATTCACCTGGTCGCCTTCTAATTGCTCATTAATCTGTTCGATAATTTGGTGGATTTGTCCTTGTTGTGCTTCTTGAATGGTTGGTGGTTTCATCGGTTGCATTTGTTTACCGACTAATTTTTCGATGGTTCTTAAATAAGGCATTTCAGTCGGTAAGACAAAGGTTAATGACAAACCTTCATTGCCTGCACGCCCTGTACGCCCGATACGGTGAACATAAGACTCAGGATCTTGCGTAATATCATAGTTATAGACGTGAGTAACGCCTGTAATATCTAATCCTCTGGCGGCAACATCAGTTGCGACTAAGAGTTCTACATTGCCTTTTTTGAAGGCGTTAATCACGCTAGACCGTTTCTGTTGAGTAATATCACCATGGATCACTTCTGCATTGTAACCTCTTAGGTTTAGACCACGGCCGACTTCATCGACACGCTTTTTAGTCCGACAGAAGATAATCGCTTGCTTAGGCATTTGAACGTCAAGAAAACGTGATAAGGCATCAAATTTCTCATCGTCACGGCACTTAGCATAAAATTGCTCAATCAAGTCTGCTGTTACATGTTTTGTTTCAATATGTACATGAGCTGGTGATTTAAGAAATTGATCTGCTAAGTTTCGAATTGCTGGTGGCATAGTCGCTGAGAAGAGTAACGTTTGTCTTGCTTGAGGTGTTTTAGAAACAATCGACTTAATATCTTCAATAAAACCCATATTTAGCATTTCGTCGGCTTCATCTAAAACCAAAGTTTGTACATGCTCTAATTTCAAAACTTTTCGATTGATTAAGTCTAATAGTCGTCCTGGAGTCCCCACAATAACTTGTGGTTTATTACGTTTAATACGCTCAATTTGCTTACCGATTGGTGAGCCACCATAGACCACATAAATACGCGAACGAACGCCTTTTCCTAAACGAAATAACTCTTCCTGAACTTGGATAGCGAGTTCTCTTGTTGGAGCTACCACTAAACTTTGAATATTATCATGGTTGGTTTCCAGTTTATTTAATAAAGGCAGACCAAAGGCTGCTGTTTTTCCTGTTCCTGTTTGCGCTTGACCGATTAAGTCACGGCCCTCCAGTGCTACAGGTATTGCTTTTTGCTGGATGGGAGTTGGCTCTTCAAAACCTAACTCATCAAGTGTTTTAACTAATCGTTCATCTAATTGTAAATCTTTAAATTTCAAATAATTCTTCCTTTTCTTCTATTGATAAGAATTTCAACAAGGGACTGGGTATTTACCCCAGCCCCACTATCATCTGTTTATAAAGTTCTTAAACCTTATGGTTGATCATTGTGTTTTGATTCCAGTTAACGCCGTCACAACGCTCAGTAAGTCAACACCGAAGCTAGACTTAACTAGGATGACATCTTCATTTGATGTCTCTATACTAAGAGCGTCTATCAAACGTTGATGATCTGCTTTTTCATAAAACAACTGTTCCTTTGCAAAAGTTTTTTGCAATTCATCGTATAAATAAGCCATCTGGTCGCCAAACAAGTATACCTTATCTAACACGCTTACGTCCAGTGAATCTTTTAAACTACGATGATATTCTTCACTTTGGGCTCCTAACTCCCTAATATCACCCAAAACAGCAATTTTACGGCCCGCACCTTCTACTTCAACATCAGCCAAAGTATTTAAAACAGCTCGCATGGAAGTTGGACTGGCATTGTAAGCATCATTTAAAAGTCTAGCGCCATTTTTAGTGGTTAACCATTGTACCCGATTGGCTGTCAGTTTAAATTGTGATAATTGGAAAATAGCTTGTTCGGTAGGAACTTCTAATAGTTTAGCAATGCTTAGAGCAATTAAAGCATTAGTAACATTATAGGCTCCAATGATTGGGATCGAACATAACACATTTTCATCAATATTCGTGCGGAAAAAAGTTTTATTATATTCTTGATTAATAGCGTAAGCATAAAAATCGTCACTTTTTTCAAAACCAAAGCAGTAACTTTTAATTTTAACCTGTTTTTTTTGCAACTCTGCTTCAATTAAAGGCTCATTGCCAGGGTATAAGAAAATACCATTGGAAGTGAGACCATCTAATATTTCTAATTTTGCTTGTGTAATGCCTTGCCGACTCCCTAAAAATTCTAAGTGGCTCTCTCCGATAATAGTCACTACAGCAATATCAGGCTCAGCGATTTTACTTAATCGACTAATTTCTCCAAAGTCACTCATCCCCATCTCTAAGACACATACCTGCGTATCTTCAGGCATTTGCAATAGTGTATAAGGCATACCAATTTCGTTATTATAATTCCCTTGGGTTTTATGGACACTATATTTTGAAGTTAAACTCATGGCTGTCATGTCTTTAGCAGTTGTTTTACCATTACTCCCTGTGATACCTATCACAATAGGCTGAATAAGATGACGATAATAATTTGCTAATTGATGAAAGGCCGCTAATGTATCTTCAACCTTGATAACAATTAATTGTTCAGAGGGTGCTTCTTCTATAGGACGTGACCAAAAACAAGCGATGGCACCATTATCTATTGCATTTTGAATATAGTCATGACCATCCGTAGTACCCCCTACTAATGGAACAAAAAGACTAGCCTTTTTGACCTTACGTGAGTCAAACTCTACACTAGTAATTTCTTGACCTAAGACTGGCTGATAATTAAACGGATTTAGTTTTAAAGTCTTGATGATTTCGTTAATTTGAATTGCTTTCAAAGACTCGCTCCCTAACTTTTATAACTTTTCATTTGAGACCTTGTTTTATGTCGGCTCAACCCTAATTGAATGAGTTCTTCAATTAAGTCCCGATATTCTAAGCCTGTTGCTTTCCAAAGACTTGGATACATCGAGTATTGGGTGAATCCTGGCATGGTATTTAGCTCATTAATGTAAATATCATGGTTAGCAGTGACAAAAAAGTCGGCCCTTGCTAATCCAGAACCATCAATCACCCGATAAGCTTTTTTCGCATAGTTTTGAATTTCTTCAGATAGACTCTCAGGTAAATCAGCTGGAATTTCCATTTCAACCGTATTATTAATATATTTTTCGGAATAATCGTAGAAATCTTGGGTTTTTACCAATCGTCCCACACAAGACACGTGAATATCTTCATTACCTAAAACGGCTACTTCACACTCATCAGCACTAATTCCTTGCTCAACCACAATGCGACGGTCATACTTCAAAGCTTCATTAACTGCTTCAATTAGCTGATATTTATCTTGAGCCTTAGAAATCCCAACACTCGATCCCATATTAGCTGGCTTGACAAACATTGGGTACAGTAATGTTCCTTCAGCTTTAATAATTAAGTTTTCTTGCTGATTTTTCCACTCTACATCATCAAAGGAAACATAGGGAACTTGAGGAATGCCTGCTTGGGTAAATAAAGATTTAGAAATGATTTTATCCATACCATTTGCTGAAGCGGTAATCCCTGCTCCAACATATGGCATATCTAAAACTTCTACAAAGCCTTGAATAGTGCCATCTTCACCATTAGGACCGTGTAAAACAGGAAAGACTATGGCATCCTCCTCTTGAATCTCTCCCGGTTTTATAACCACTCCTTTTGAAGGTGTGTTTGTGGTTGACCACTTTGCATGATCTGATTCATTAAATATTAATTGCTGATCACCTAAAGAAGGTTCATTCATTTCCGGCCCTTGAATCCATTGCCCATCTTTGGTGATATAAATCGGCTGCACTGTATATAAATTGTACATAATTGCTTGCGAAATATTATGAGCTGAAATAATAGAGATCTCATGCTCAGCACTTTGCCCACCATATAGTAATATTATTTTCATTGAGTTCCCTCCGTCTTGTCTTCCAACTGTTGGCTTAAGTCTTCGATGCGCCATTGACTGGTTGATTCTTGGTAAATTATCTGTCCAACAGCATCTTTACGATCGAAATTACGTGTTAAATAAGTTAATTCATCCTCAATTATATATAGAGGGATACTCCAAGTATCATTTTCTTTAATGGCTTGTTTTAAATCAATTTTTAACCCATTCATAAATAGGGGGCTTAATTCCTCTACTAGTCTAACGGGCATTGGTGCTATTACTTTTTTCCGTCTTGTAAACCACCCAACATTTTCATTGATTATGTTAGACAGATGTTCACTTAGAGCCCGAGCAAAGCGCCCATAAAAGTGAGACATATGCCGATAATATGTTTTATTTAAGCCATTTGACATGGTTAAATAAACATAGTTATTTTGCAACTTATAAAAGAAAGGTGATCTCAAGGCTTTATTAGCGTGAAAAAGGTAGAGTAGTTCTGAAATTTCAACGGGGGTTAATTGGTGCATCAATTCCATACTATCGAAATCAATCCAATTAGACATTCGACGCCCTTCTTTTTGACAAAGTTCAAAATAGTTTAAAACTTCTGTCTGATTGCGTAGAATTTTAAAATCCGTTTGAACGTCAAAACGACCGAATTCTTCCGGTGCATTCGCTAAAATAATATTTTGTGGTAAATATTGACGATTGAAATCCATTATTTTTAGGCTTATTCCTCGCGTCATAAAATAATTAGTAACGGCATCATAATGCACATAAAGATTAATCCGATTCATTCTCTACCTCCTTTCTTTTAAAGATCGGTAACTCACATTCTACTCTCTTTGATTTCCAATGCAAAGCCTAATTTTAAAGAAGGCATAAAATTATTAGTCAAAAGAGACTTGAGGTGCTTGACGAGCAGCTTCTGGAGCTTCTAAATAAGTTTTCTCGCCAAATCCATGGACTCCCGCTACCACATTGTTAGGAAAAACTTGAACCTTCTCATTATAGGTTTGTACACTTGAATTATAAAGTTGGCGAGAAACTGCAATCTTGTTTTCTGTATCTTCAAGTGATCTTTGTAATTCTTGAAAATTAGCGTTCGCTTTTAGATCAGGATATTGTTCCGCTACGACAAGCAAACGTGATAATGCTGAAGTTAAGCTGTTAGATTTACTATTGATCATTTCTGGACTTGCATCAGCAGGTAGATTAACTAACTGCTGACGCGCTTTGGTCACATTTTCTAGTGTTTGGCGTTCGTGCTCAGCATATCCTTTAACTGTTTCAACCACATTCGGTATCAGATCGTTTCTTCTTTGAAGTTGAACGTCAATTTGACTAAAAGAACCTTCTACCCCGTTACGAGCTTTAATTAAATTGTTATAAACACCTACCCAAAAAAGAGCTATTATACCTATTACACCTAACAAAATATACATAAACATATCCTTAGCACATCCTTTCATATAAATCTATTATAAGCGATTGCAATAAAAGAGTGAATATAAAGCTATTATCTTTAACACCTTAATATCAGCGAAGATGAAGCACCATTATTTATTCTTAGACTTTAACGAGTCAATGAGGATGCCGCTTCTCTATCTAAGAGTACGTAAACATTCCGATGCTTTTGTAAAACACTAGCCGGTAAGTCTGATGTAATAGGGCCTTCAATCATACCTCGTACAGCTTGAGCCTTTTGACTACCAAAGGCCATAATTATTATTTTTTTAGCTTTTATAATAGCTCCCACACCCATCGTAATTGCTTTGGTAGGCGTTTCTTCTTTAGAACCAAAAAAACGTTGATTATCATCAATTGTAGATTGCGTCAGACTCACTAGGGATGTGCCAGCTTCTAAATCGGACCCAGGTTCGTTAAACCCTATGTGGCCATTCGAACCCAAGCCTAATAGTTGCAAATCAACCGGATTGTCTTTAATTACTTGATCGTATCGAGCTAACTCAGCATCGATATCTTTAGCCTGTCCATTCGGAATAAAAGAGCCTTTAAAGAGTTTGTTTTTGAAGAGATGGTCATTCATATAGAAAGCATAACTTTGAGGATTCTCGTCATCTAATCCAACGTATTCATCCAAATTAATTGCAACAGCCTGACTGAAGTCCATATCCGACTGACTTAAAAGCTCATATAATCTTTCCGGGGTCGATCCAGTCGCCATACCATATACATCAGCCCCCTCTTGCTGACTAAGCTTGAATATTTCTAAAGCTCTTAATGATGCCTCTTCTGAACTGTTATAGATTTCAACTCTCATAATAAATCCTCCTTAAGTATTAGGCTTTTTTCTTTTAAATAGTTTATCATTAAATATATATTTAACAAAGCAACATTAAATGACATTCTTCTCAAGCTGGCAACATTCAGGTAACAAACCACATAAATTAAATAATTAATGATAAACTAGTATTAACAAATCATTAGGGAGGAGAGCATAAAAGTGTGTGAGAAAAACAAGCTAAAATTAAACCATTCAAAGACTATTCTATGCTTTATAATGTTGATGTGTTTTTTTATCATCAGCATCAAATCTCCCTATATTGAAACGCAAGCTTCAGGCTTCCACAGGCTATCCAGTCCAGTTGAGACTAATCCCGTTAAAAACCCAAGCAACAAACAGACCACCAGCGTTGAAAAACCCGAGGATGAATCAACAACTATCACCCAGGAAGTGATTGCTCCTACTCCACCGATTACTTTCGATCCGAATGAAAGTACTCAAACAAGTCGTCAAGCTAGTAAAGATGAGTCAACAATCACAAGCAATCAATTAACAACCGTCACTAACGATCAAGAAGATAATGATAATCGTAATCAAGAAAAAATAACGACAACTCAGGAAAAATCCGAAACCTCTGAGCTGTCCGAGCAAACTACCACTTCTAAAGAAGTGGCCTTCGAAGCTGGTAAATTAACAGTTATTAAAAAAGATACCGTCCCATTGGCGTATATTCTCACTGAATTCGCCACCACCCTTTATGAAAATTCCGATTTTATTCAATCAATCTATTATCAAGGGGCCTTTCTAATTCGCCATCTATTAATTATTCCCGATGCAGACATCTTGACATTATTTGATCATAAAATTATTCGCTGGCTCAATCTTTATACAGAGTATTTTATGCAAAATAAAACGACTCCATAATCCTTGAAGCGCTACTAAATAAAAGAATATTTTTTCTTTTAACAGTTGATTTTAAAGGATTTTATTAGTATCTTATTTCTATTTTAAATAACTCTTATTGGCCATCTATTCCATTTTTTTGATTATATAAGATTTTCTTATTGTTTTAATAAGCTTTTCAAATGATTTCTCATTAAGTTTAAAAAAATTTATATCACAAAGCTTAATCTTATATGGTTAAGCTTCTTTTTATTAATAAAATATCATATAAAATTTTTAATACTCTAACTATACCAATCGGAATAAAATTAGTGTATAATATTGTTAAAATGATATATTGTAGGGAAGATATAAAATAAGGAGGGTCGCTATGTATATTTCTAATATTAATTCAGCTTCTGTTAAACTAGACAGTATTCAATCCGAAAAAATCACATCCAGTCAAAGATTCACAGTCCAATCTTCAGATAAATTGGTTTTAATTTATGTTCATAAAGGGGCAGCTGATTTCATCTCTGAAGAGAAAATAGGTGGTTTTAAGAAACGTGATATCATCATCCTAAATCCTAACCATTCGATTGAAATCCAACCAATCCGTAAATTAGAATGGTTTCGTGTTGAAATTTCCGGAATTTTGTTTACTTCATCTGCTGAAATTGAATCAATGGATAATATTTTTATCGTTTGCGATCAATCGCAGACCATTAAAAATTACTTAGATCTTGCCCTTATCGAATATAAACAACCCTTTAGAGGGTCTGAACTTGTTTTAAGAAAACTAATTGAGTGTGTCATGGTTCATGTGCTGAGGCACCATGAACTGTCCATTAAAGACTCCTCTATTCAAGTGCGTCACCAAGAAATCGAAATAATCAAAAACTATATTCGTGAACATTTTTCTGAAAAAGTAACTCTTGAACAGCTTTCTGATATTGTTGATATCAATAAATACTATATGATTAGACTGTTTAAACAACAAACAGGACTTTCTCCCATTGATTATCTAATTCATGTGCGACTGTCTGAAGCAGAAAAACTGTTAGCTCAAACGTCTATTACGATTTCAAAAATTTCTGATATAGTTGGCTTTCATTCTCCTTCACACTTTTCAAAAACATTTAAGGAAAGTAATCATATGACCCCTTCAGCTTATCGACGAAAGTTTTCTAGTTTAGCTT
Organism: Facklamia sp. P12955; assembly: GCF_050409565.1. Taxonomy (NCBI): domain Bacteria; kingdom Bacillati; phylum Bacillota; class Bacilli; order Lactobacillales; family Aerococcaceae; genus Facklamia; species Facklamia sp. P12955. The sequence goes on along the minus strand of NZ_JBNUPF010000031.1, from coordinate 6,160 downwards.
AATAAAACAAAGCGCTCCATGAAAATTCTATTTCATGAAGCGCTTATTTTATTCAATCCCTCTAACTTGGCGAATAACATCTGCAATTTTATGCACATACTTATCCACTAATTCGTCGGTCGGAGCTTCGGCCATTACTCGCAGTAATGGTTCCGTTCCACTTGGGCGAACTAAAATTCTTCCTTCACCGGCCATTTCTTTTTCAACCGATTCAATGACTTGTTGAACTTTTGCTTCTTCTAAAACAGTATGTTTATCTCTAACTCGAACATTGACTAACTTTTGCGGATAGATGATGACCTCTTCTGCTAATTCCGATAGTTTCTTCCCCGTTTCACTCATAACAGCCATTAATTGTACGGCTGTTAATAGACCGTCTCCTGTTGTGTTTAAATTTAAGAAAACGATATGTCCAGATTGTTCACCACCTAAGGTATAACCTCCTTCACGCATAGCTTCTACAACATAGCGATCTCCAACATTCGTTTTTATTGCAACCATTTCATTGGCTTCTAAAGCTTTATGGAAACCTATATTACTCATAACCGTTGAGACAATCGTATTATCATTTAATCGTCCTTTTTGCTTCAGATGATTTCCACAAATAAAGAGTATCTTATCTCCATCAACTAGATTTCCCTTTTCATCAACTGCAATTAAACGATCTCCATCACCGTCAAAGGCTAATCCTAGATCCACTTCTTTTTCCTTAACTAGCTCTTGCAAAGCTTTTGGATGAGTTGATCCAACCTGATCATTAATGTTTATCCCATTAGGTCGATCACCCATGGTGTAAAAATCAGTGTCTAAATCAGCAAATAACTGATTGATTAAGGGTGAAGTGGCTCCATTTGCCGCATCAATAGCGACACTCAATCCACTTAATTCAACTGAAATAGTTGATTGTAAAAAGTTCAGGTATTTTATAGTTCCTTCATGGAATTCGTCTATTAAGCCTAAGCCTTCAGCGGCTGGTCGAGGCAAATTATCTTCTTCTGAATCTAGTAGTTCTTCTATTTCTTCTTCTTGCTGATCAGATAGTTTAAAACCATCGGTACCGAAAAATTTAATCCCATTATCTTCTGCAGGATTATGTGAAGCAGAAATCATGATCCCCGCTACAGCATTTTGCGTTTTAGTTAAATAGGCTACGGCTGGAGTGGGTACAATTCCCAATTGCATCACTTCAATCCCAACTGACAAAAGACCTGCGGTTAAAGCAGCTTCTAGCATTTGTCCAGAAACACGTGTATCTCTTGCAACTAAGACTCTTGGTGTTTCAACAGATTCAGCGTGCTGTAAAAGAACATATCCTCCATATCGACCTAATTTGAATGCTAGTTCTGGACTTAATTCCTGATTAGCAACTCCTCTAACACCATCCGTTCCAAAAAATTTTCCCATTTTCTTCTCCTTTTTAAATCTTATAAGTGAGCTTTCTTAAATCTTTTCATTACGTTACTATTGACTTAATTTCACTGGCTCGATTATAACTTCTACTTTAGCCTCATTGATACTCGCGCTCGAAATACCACTCGGTAAATTCAGTAACCCTACAACTTGACCTGATTCTGTCTGTTCGGAAACATCTACAACAAGTTCTACTTCTTTAATCGGATTAAGGATTTTCTGACTACCAAATAATGTGACTTTATCTTGACCAACAATGGAATAACGATAATTATTTTTTGTATTATCTTCTCCTATAGCAGTAATTTTCAAAGGAAATTCTTTCGAGTTTTGGACAATGTTCACTTGTGCTTTAATATCCATTGTTTCTGAGTTCACATCGAGAGGCTTTCCATCTTTGTCTAAAATTTGTAAGCGATAATTACCTGCAAAGGATTCTGCAACCGGTTGGTTAGAGCGAATACTAATGCCCACAAAATCAATGGCATTAATGGCTCTTTGACTGCCTACTAATTTAACTTCTTTTGGATCAATATTAACAGACTCTACCTTAAAATCTGATTCTAATTGAAGATCATCAAGTGAAACTTCAACAGCAACCGTCACGACTTTACGCTGTTGGACCTCTACTTTTACTTTAGAAGGCGAGATGGTATAAGTGATTTCATCGGGTAAACCGTCTATTAATAATAATAGTTCTCGATCACCAATTTGACCTTTAGAAATTTTCTCAGTTTGAACCATAATGTTTTCGCGTGTCACTTGGTTCAAAATATTTTTAGGGCCATCAAGACGAACGGTCACACTTTCTTTAAGATCACTAACGTAAATATCATCGGGATGATCGCCTAAATATAATGGCACATTATACAAAGTCTCCGATGTATTAAAACTAGAAGCTAATTGAGAATTCACGGCTGCATTACGGGCATTGTTTTCGTTAGTAACAAAAGTATAAATAAATAGAGCAAAAATTAATGAAATAATTCCCACAGCCCAGTTTTTTTCAAATATCTTATTCATTATTTTTGCCTCCTTTACTTGAGCGCATCCTGTTAAAGAGGGTTTTAAACATATTAGAATCTTGACTTTTTGAGTCTTTTTTTTCTATCTCTGTATAAAGATATTTGTTAAGCAAATCATGTAGTTCTTCTTTATCTAGATCACGATGTAAAAAATCATTCTTTACAATACTAATTGCGCCCGTTTCTTCGGATACTATTAATGTCAAAGCATCTGTTTTCTCTCCCAGTCCAATTGCCGCCCGGTGCCTTGTTCCTAATTCCTTAGGAATTAATTTACTTTCCGAAAGCGGTAAATAACAAGAGGCAGACGCAATTCTAAAGTCATTGATAATGACTGCTCCATCATGCAAAGGCGTGTTGGGAATAAAGATATTGATTAATAATTGACTAGAAATTTCAGAATCTAATGTTGTCCCAGTACTAATATATTCTTCTAAAGAATCTTCACCTTCAATAGAAATGAGCGCTCCAATTTTACGCTTTGACATATAGAGTAAGGATTTTTTTAAATCCTCAATTAACTCTTCACTCGGATTTCTTGAAGATTGTCTATTTCTAAAAAGGATTTTCCCTAAACTTTCTAACGCTTTTCGCAATTCAGCTTGGAATAAAATAATAAGGGCGACTACTCCCCATGAAATAACTTGCCCCAATAGCCAATCGATTGTTTGTAAACCAATTCCTTGACTTACAAATTTGGCAAAAATAATTAAGCCTATTCCTTGCAAAAGATTCATTGCCCGAGATTGTTTAGCATAGCCTATTAATCGATAAATAATGAACCAGACAATGAAAATATCCAGTAAACTCACAAATGGATGGTTGCCTAGGAACTGATTGAGCCACTCTAGCATCCTTTCACCTACTTTCAACTTAATTACTATTTTACCATAGTCTCATTAACCCATGGTAAAATTTATTTATTGACCCGCTGCCTTCTTAAAGTAAAATGATCCGGTATAGGATCTAATCCTCCTTCACGGAAGGGGTGACATCTTAAAATACGTGCTAAACCCATTAAAGAACCTTTAAGTGCGCCAAACCGCTCAATCGCTTGAATGGTATAACTTGAACAAGTTGGTGAATAGCGACACGAAGGAGGCGTTAAGGGGGAGATGTATTTTTGGTAGAATCTTATCATTCTAATAAATATCTTTTGCATTTTTACCTCCAATCATTACAATAACCATTTTCTTCTATTATAATAGTTTATGTAGAAGTTACCAAGTAGGAGGAAAAATATGAACAAATTAGCTACAAAAAAACTACTAGACGCTATGCAGAAAAAAGATATCTCACAATTTTTAATATCTGACCCCTCTACAATTGATTATTTAGTAGGATACCATACAGATCCTGGTGAAAGACTTTTATTATTATCAATTAAGCGTAATGGACAAATGCAACTGATTCTTAACCAATTATTCCCTACTTTTAAGGAAAAAGATAATCTAGCTATTAAATATTATAATGATGGAGAACCCATTATTAGAGAATTAGCTGAAGGTTTAGAGGCTGGTAATATCGGTATTGATAAAAACTGGCCAAGTCATTTTTTAATTAACTTGATGAAACAACATCCTAATGCTGAATATGTAAATGGAAGTCCCTTAGTGGATAAAATTCGTGCTATCAAATCAAAAGAAGAAATTGATATCATGCGGGAAGCATCACATCGGAACGATCAAGTCATGCAAGCACTGATTAAAAAGATAGATGCAACCACTAGTGAAAATGAAATAAAAGAACAACTAGCTTCATTATATAAAGAGTACGAATGCGACGGCTTTTCATTTGAACCGATTATTGCCTATGGACCCCATGGTGCTGACCCCCATCATAGTACCGATGATAGTTTACCTCAAGTGGGACAAAGTATCATCATTGATATTGGATCAAGTTATAAAGGATATTGTTCAGATATGACTCGAACTGTCTTTTTTGGCGAAGTGTCCGATAAGCATAAAGAAATCTATCAAACTGTTTTAAAAGCGAACGAAGAGGCTATCAAACAGGTAAAACCAGGGGTGTCATTTGCATCCATTGACTTAACCGCAAGAAAAATCATCGAGGATGCGGGCTATGGTGAATACTTCACTCACCGCACCGGACATTTTATTGGTAGAGACGTCCATGAATATGGGGATGTTAGCCAACATAATCATAATAAAGTAGAAGTGGGAAATGTTTTTTCAATTGAGCCCGGTATCTATCTTCCAGGTGAAATGGGCGTACGCATAGAAGACCTAGTTGTCGTTACAGAAACAGGCTGTGAAGTCATCAACTTAGCGAATAAAGAACTAACCATTCTGCCTAACAAATAAAAAATAACCCTTGTGGCTAATGTAAGCTGCAAGGGTTTCTTAATTTTTTTAATCATGAAGTGCCAGTCCAGCATCATTTAACCATGCATAGACGAGACCAATAACAAGTCCGCCACCAATAAAGTTTGCAACCCAAGCAACAGTCCAAGCTAAAAGAACAGGCACTAACTGAAGAGCTTCTGCTTGATAATTACTAAAAGCAACTAAACTAAATGATCCAAAGTTAGCCACCACATGTTCATAACCTAAAAACACAAACATGAAGATAGCGCCGAAAACAATAACTATCTTAGCAATTTCTTCTTTGGCCAATAAATAACCAACAATTGCTATGTTTACAAAGGTGTTGGCTAAAATCCCTTCGATGAAGATCAAAGCTAAATCTTTACCTAACTTTCCATTTACAGTAGTAACAATAAAGCTTTCAGCAGTCAATTGACTGAAAGCGCCTGTTTGGGCAACGATAAAGGCCGCTACAAAAGCTCCAACTAGATTACCAAGGGTACAAAATAGAAGAATCTGAACGGTCTTGTTAGGACTTATAAACTTGTGATAAGTACCTGCCGTTAAATACATCATATTTGAAGTAACTAATTCTTGATGTAGGAATAAAATAAATAAAAGACCAAAAGCAAATAGGATTGAATAAACGAACTTGCCAATATGAGGAGCTCCAACATTAATATAATCCGCAGCATAAACGCCAATAGCTGTAGCTAATACTAACATAGCTCCTGCATACATAGAACGTACAAAATAACGCGCTTTACTCTGTTCGAACAATCCAACCTTCTTATTTACAGAAGACTCAATGATCTTAACAAACTGTGACTCATTTACAATATTTTCTCTCATTCTTTAACTCCTTTAAAGTTATTTAACAACATTCTATAGTTTAGAGGTTTATTACTTTATTATCAAGTTAAAATAATAGAAATTATAGCAAGAATAATGAAAATTTAAAGACAGTGAGTGGATATAAGTTTTGAAATTATAACTTAACTAGTATTACAGGGAAATCTTTCTTCAAAAATAAATTGAAGAAAAGAAAAAGCTTTATTAGAAGAAGTTAAAGAGAAATTCTTCGTAATAAAACTTAAAATTGTTTATTTATTTTATAAAAGCCACCTGCCGGGATTGAACCGGCGACCTCTTCCTTACCATGGAAGCGCTCTACCTGCTGAGCTAAGGCGGCAAAAAGAAATCTATAAAAAAAAAGACTCCGCCAGTAGGGCTCGAACCTACGACATCATGATTAACAGTCATGCGCTCTGCCAGCTGAGCTATGGCGGAATAACTTTGATATGACACGCGTGGCAACGTCCTACTCTCACAAGACCAAAGGTCCAACTACCATCGGCGCTAAGAAGCTTAACTGCTGTGTTCGGCATGGGTACAGGT
>NZ_JBNUPF010000030.1:0-18337 GCF_050409565.1 Facklamia sp. P12955 | reverse complement strand
AAGTAAAAAATAGAGTTGAGGCCTTCGGCCATCAACCCTATAAATTATAGAACCATGAAAATAAGATCGGGATTTACTCTGACTAGGAATTAAAAAAGCACTTACTTTTCTTAAGTTTAAAAACTTGGAAAGTAAGTGAAAACTAAATAGATAGTTTTAAAAATAATCATTATACTTATTTATTCATAAATATTATGCTGAAAAGCGTTCTGCAACTTTGTCCCAATTAATAATAGACCAGAAAGCTTTAACGTAGTCCGGACGTCTATTTTGATAGTTTAAGTAGTAAGCATGCTCCCAAACGTCTAAACCTAATAAAGGAGTTAAACCTTCAGTTAAAGGATTGTCTTGATTTGGAGTGCCTAAAACTTTTAGTTTGTCGCCATCTTTAACTAACCAACCCCAACCTGATCCAAATTGACCGGTTGCAGCTTTTGTAAATTCTTCTTGGAATTTTTCGAAAGACCCAAATTCTTCATCAATTTTCTTAGCTAAGTCTCCAGAAGGCTTGTTGTCTTCTTGAGGAGCTTGTAATGATTCCCAGAATAGCGAGTGGTTATAGTGGCCTCCACCATTGTTGCGAACAGCTGTTTGAATATCACTTGGAAGTGATTTTAAGCTCTTGATAATTTCTTCAATCGATTGGTCAGCATACTCGGTTCCCTCAACGGCTGCGTTTAATTTAGTAACATAACCATTGTGGTGTTTAGTATGGTGAATCTCCATGGTTTTTTGATCAATAGCGGGCTCTAAATTATCATATGCATAGGGTAATTCAGGTAATTTGAATGTCATTTTTACTCCTCCTAATTCTATTATGATCTTTATCATAACATGCCACTATTGTCAGACAAAGAAATATGCTTATATATCTATTCACAAAGGCATTGAACCCAAAGATACTCTTTTATTATCTTCGAGTTCTATGTTTATATTATTTTTTATTTTTTTTCGCTTTTTCACGGGTTGATTTGTCTAGAATACGTTTGCGTAAACGGATTGCCATTGGTGTAATTTCACAATATTCATCATCTGCCATGAATTGTATAGCTTCTTCCAATGTCATTTTTTTAGTGGATTTAATCACAGCTGTTTGGTCTTTGTTAGCTGAACGGACATTCGTTAATTGTTTTGCTTTAGTGATATTAACCGTCAAATCATTCTCACGATTATGTTCGCCAACAATCATTCCTTCATATACCTCCGTACCAGGTTCAACAAAAATCGTTCCACGATCCTCAAGATTCATAATTGAATATGTGGTTGCTTGACCGCTATCGATGGAAACTAAGGTTCCGTTACGACGCTGACCAAGTTCTACATTAATCACCGGACGGTACTCATCATAAGTATGGTTCATAATGCCGTATCCCCTTGTTAAAGACATAAATTCGGTTGAGAAACCAATTAAACCACGAGCTGGAATTGAAAAGACCAGACGAATCTGTCCATTGCCAGAGTGAACCATATCTGCCATTTCACCCCGACGATTACTGATAGCCTCGATAATGCCCCCCATGTATTCTTCCGGGGTATCGATTTGAAGACGTTCAAATGGTTCTGACTTAACGCCATCGATTTCTCTTATAATCACTTGCGGACGTGAGACTTGGAATTCATAGCCTTGACGTCGCATATTTTCGATTAAGATCGATAAATGTAACTCCCCACGTCCAGCCACCTTGAAAGTATCTGGCGAGTCTGTTGGCGTAACATTTAAAGAAACGTCTGTATGCAATTCCTGCATCAAACGATCTTCCAAATTACGCGCAGTAACATACTTCCCTTCACGGCCAGCGAATGGAGAATTATTGGTTAAGAAGTTCATTTCTAGAGTTGGCTCATCGATATGAAGCAATGGCATAGCCTCTGGATTATCAACTGAAGCAATCGTTTCTCCTACATAAATATCATCCATTCCAGAAATTGCAATTAAGTCTCCGGCCATCGCTTCTTTAATTTCAATTCGGTCTAATCCAAGAAAACCATATAATTTTGTCACTCGGAAATTCTTCTTAGAGCCATCAATCTTAATAACCGTTACCGCATCCCCAACTTTGATCTTGCCACGGAAAACGCGACCGATTCCAATTCTGCCGACAAAGTCATTGTAATCAAGCATGGTGACTTGACACTGCAGCGGGTCATCTGAATTATCAATTGGTGCTGGAATATGTTCAATTACTGATTCAAAAATTGGATCCATGGTATTTTCTTGGTCTTGCAAATCACTAGAAAGCGAAGAAGTCCCATTAATAGCTGAAGCATAAACAACTGGGAACTCTAATTGATCATCATCTGCGCCTAATTCAATCAATAGGTTAAGCACTTCATCAACAACTACCTCCGGACGAGCCGATGGCTTATCAATTTTATTAACAACCACTAAAGGAGTCTTACCTTCTTCTAAGGCTTTCTTCAACACAAAGCGTGTTTGAGGCATAGTACCTTCATAAGCATCTACTACCAAGATAACGCCATCAACCATTTTCATAATACGTTCTACTTCACCACCGAAGTCTGCGTGTCCAGGCGTATCCATGATATTGATCCGTGTTCCCTTGTAATTTACAGCTGTATTTTTAGCTAAGATGGTAATGCCACGTTCTCTTTCAATATCATTGCGATCCATTGCACGATCGTCTATCTGAGCTCTAGCATCTAAAGTATCCGATTGCTTAAGGAGCTCATTAACCAAAGTGGTTTTACCATGGTCAACGTGGGCAATGATTGCAATATTTCTTATGTCATTTCTTATTTTCATTAAATTCTCCTAATTTTCTTTTGAATTAATTATCTGTAATACTTCCTCATAAACTGCAGCGTTAGAGAAGAGACCAGGATTCGCTGTTAAAAGGTTCAGATCCTGTCCGTTAGGTTGACTATACTTAAAACCTAAAGATTCTAAAATTGCTACTCCCGCTGCAAAATCCCACGGCATTAAACGACTTGCTAAATAAAAAGCGGATTCCCCTCTAATAACGGAAATCATTTCATAAGCTGCACAACCATAAGACCTTGAACCCAGAGATGCATGTAATAATGCTTGACTATTAAATTGGTTTTCAACTAAAATGTGGGCGTTTGTCACCATAAGCCCTTGCTCTAACGAATTAATTTCTAATGGTATCAGAGGACGATCATTCAAAAAAGCGCCTTGACCGACAAACCCATAATAAAGATCGCCTTGCATTACATCATAGATATAGCCCGCTAGCGGCCGACCGTCTTTATATATACCAATCATGACGCCAAAAAAACGCCCTTGCTTGACAAAATTCAAAGTTCCATCAATCGGGTCAATTATCCATAAGACTCCATGAGTCTCTTTAATCGAATGTCCCTTTCCTTCTTCGCCTAATACACGATGGTCGGGATAGTAAGTGTTAATTTGTTGGGTAAAATAGGCTTCTACTTCTTTATCCATCCGTGTGACTAAATCACTTGCGTTCGTTTTTTCTTCAACCATTAAATTGGTATTCAAGGAAGCGATCAACGAGTCCCCAGCTGTTTTTAACCAAGATATTACACGTTGATGTAATTGAAAATCCATAGTGACCTCCTAAGGCATTTTTAACGTTTGGGAATCTTTCAATGTTTTAGCTTTTTGCATACATCGATAGATAGAGTATCCCGAAGCCGCTTGAAATTCACGATCAATTTGTTTTTCTTCACTTATCGAATTGACAATTTCTTTAAATGCTCGATACTTATCTTTAATCCGTTCTACTTTAATTCCTCTTTCATAGGCGGATTCAACAGCTGCTAAAAATTCAACAACAATCGCAATTTCTTGACTCGACCAATCTTCATTCAATGGATAGGAATAATTAGACATATTATTGCACCTCCAACAAATTCATTTCGGTTAATACTAATATAACGCATTTTTACGCAAATGAAAAAGTATTTCGAATATAAAACGTTTTCTTAATAAGATACATTGTTCTACTCAATCAAAAAGCGGATCCTAGTCAATAGAGCATACTAATTACCGTCAAAAACTCCTCACATTCAATATTTTGAACGCCTCAAATATAAAATGTTAAAAATAGTGTTTTATTTGCAACGTATCTTTTTATCTTTCATTCATGGATCTGTTTCTTGCTTGTTTAGAAAGGCATAATACTCCGGTGAAAGAGTGTTGGTAAACTCTCTTTCCACTTTCGGGACTACTTTGAGCGTTAAGCATACTTTTCTTATTGTCAGCCCACTTTTATAATAATTAATGAGGGGCTAGAAAGTAACTTGGAAATTCGGTAAAATTTTGTTAGCAAACGATTAACTTTTCAAGCCCCTTTGATAGTTGAAAAGTGCTTTCGATCATTTGTTAACTCTTAATGGCTGATTATAACTCAGAGGAAGGTATCCTATGAAAAAAATATATATTACCTTATCAAATTTAATCATGTTACTACTAGTGATAAATGTTATAAATTTTTCTTCTGAGATATTTACTTTTTCTCAGTATCCAGGGGTTCAAATCATAAATTTTGATCAAAATATTCAGCGTGCTAAATTTGAGTCAGAATTACAGGATTTTGCATTACAACATGGAATTCTCATAGGTCGAAGAATAGTAGAACCTAATAAATCTGGTCAGACAAAATTTACTTATGCACTATACGGTAATAAAGAATTGCCCCATGAAATAATTAAAGCAAATAATGAAAGTATTCAAAATAGTGATTTAGCAGCGAGTTATTTAGTTTTTGAAGGGGCATCATCTCTATCCACACTAAAGGAATATTTTGAAGAATATGGAGCTAATGCAATCGTTATTCCTGCGACTAGTTCTTTTCAAAATGCAAAGAATTTGTACTTACATTCCTCTGTCATCATCACGCTAGCAATTCTGCTGTTAACTTATTTTTCACTGACTTTAATACAAATTATAAAAAAAGCAAAAGAAATAGCCATTAAAAGAATTTCAGGTGCAACTACAAAGAAAATCTATCACCAATTGATCTATCATGATATACGCTATGTTATCATTATGATATTTATTACAACCTGTCTTTCAGGCCTTTTGCTAAAAATAATAGAACATTCAACTTGGTATCTTTTTAGCATAACATTTTATTCTTTACTAATCTTTAATAGCATCATTTTGTTTTTAAATCTTTGTTTGAGTCTAATACTTTATATCTATACTGATCAATACAGGCTTTTTTCAATTATAAAAGGAAAATTACCTTATCGTTTTCTGCTAATTTTCATGCTATTCGGTCAAGTGTTTTCTGTATTTATTTTAGGCTATACGATCGATCAATCTTTAACCCTTGCGGATTCACTACATACTCTCCGGAAAGCTTCTAATAAATGGGAAGGTAATGCTGAGTTATTTGATATTAAATTTGGGCTAGCGCCGTTGATGAATTCTTCTAAACATAACAAACAATCCTTCAAAAAATGGTATTCTTTTACCCAAGAAGCATTAAATGAACAGGATGCTTTCTTTATAAAAGTACAAAATAATGGTTTGGAAGTAAATGAATTTTCTGATCCTGCTCCAATTCAAGATGCTAACCTATTTAATAAAGTAATTTTTGTAAGTCCGAATTATGTCAAGAGAGAAAAATTTGATTTATCTGAAGAAAGAATTGAAAGATTTAATCATTTAAGTCTAGGAGAATTTGGTCTTATTATTCCAAGAGAACTTCAAGATTCAAAAAATCAAATTGAAAATTACTTTATGGATTATTTAACAACGTTCAGTCGTGAAGGAGTCGAAAACGATTCTAAAATATTATATGATGTAAAGCCGATTACTTTTTTTTCTGATCGTTTGAATTCCGTGTTCTTGTACAATACAGAGAATTTTTCAAAAGATACTGTTTCAAATCAACAGTATCTATCTCAGCCAATTATTGTTGTAATGTCACCTGAATCTACGGGTAACACCTTGCCTTCATATATGCATTGGATGATTAATGCCGCTAAAAACATTAAGTATACAGGTTATGATGAAACAATTAGTCTTTTAAAAAAATATGATTTATATTCTAAAATATCTTATTTAGTTAATTCAAGACAAACATACTTGGAGAAAATGACTAATTATAAAACTAATTTAGTCACTCATTTGTTTGCTTCCTTTTTCGCATGTTTATCCTCATTATTACTTTTCATTTGTATGAATCAAGTTTATTTTAACCAGTTCCGTCGTGATATTTTAATAAAGAGAATCTCAGGATTAAACTTCTGGCAAAATCATCAAGTTTATCTTGCATTGCAATTAATGATTTTTATAATCGCTTTTGGTTTATCAATGATATTAGCTAAGCATAAAGTTAGTGTTTTAATCAATATAATCATCTTTTTGTTGATAGCTTTATTATCCCTAGTATTCCAAGTGAAAAAAGAAAACCGCCAGTCTTTAACCCTCTTGAAAGGAGCCTAGCATGATTCAAGTAACTAATCTTCATAAAAATTTCGGCCAACGTCCCCTATTTGCTGACTTGAATTTGAACTTTGAAGCTGGCAAATCCTATGCCCTAACCGGTCAAAGCGGGTCGGGGAAAACCACATTATTGAATATAATTGCCCATCTTGAAGTTTATGATCAAGGACAGATCCTCTTTAAAGGCCAAGATCTCAAATCGATTAAAGACTTAGTCTTCTTTCGTGATTATTTAGGTTACCTCTTCCAAAATTTTGGCTTAATCGAGAATGAAACCGTTGAAACCAATCTAGATTTAGGTCTGATCGGAAAGAAGCTAAGTAAACAGGACAAAAAGACTCGAATGCATGAAATCTTGGACCAAGTGGGCTTAAATTATTTAAAGTTAGATCGCAAGGTTTTCGAGTTGTCGGGTGGAGAAGCCCAACGAGTCGCACTTGCTAAGGTAATCTTAAAAGACCCGCCTCTCATCCTTGCAGACGAACCGACTGCATCGATTGACATTGAAAACGCTAAGGCTATCATGAAAAAACTCCTCTCTCTCAGTAATGATAATCGTGTCATCCTCATTGCCACCCATGATCCATTAGTTTGGGAGATGGTTGATCAAGTAGTGGATTTGAATGCGTTGAAGCAGGTGCATTAATCTTATGTAATCACTTCCTTAATACTTCTAGCGCGAAAGCCAAATAAATTACTCTCCGGAATGAATATGAACTATTTGAAGTAATTATGTAATTATGAAATCTTTTATTATGATGTGATAAGCTCAACGTATGGTAATCACCGATTGTCAATTATTCTGGTACAAATCACGTCAGGTAAATTAATAGCATCGATCTACTTCTTTTTAAATGAGTACTTATTTATTGCCACTACGCTTTCAACTCACACAAGCATCTTCCTCATAAAGCTAGCAGGATTGGATCATTGTTACACGAAGCCGAATGCAAATATTAATCTATGTCCCTTCGGCTGCTAACTTCTCGATGGAAGGTTGTTGTCGCGCTTTTGACTGTTTTAGGCAGATAAAAAGAGAAGACCCATTCACATTTTGGTCTTCTCTAGCACTTGGCTTTGCCCTACCTTCTATAGTTGGCAAAGAGCTAACTATTCATACTAATTGACTAATCATTATATTATTCTTACCCAAAATTAATGAAACTTGTTGTCATACCCAATCGATCCATTGAAACAATCTCATCAGCCATTGTCCAAATAGATGGATTATGAGTAGCAATGATAATGAGTCTATTCTCATCTCTCAAGGAGAGCAAAATTTCCATAATCGCTTTAGCTGTCTCAGGGTCAACGGATGCAGTCGGTTCATCCGCTAAGATAAGAGGAGGGTTTTTAAGAATAACCTTAGCTAAAGCCACGCGCTGTGATTCTCCGCCTGATAATTCAAATATTTTCTTATTGAGACTTAAATAAGAGAGTCCGACACGCATCAAAGCTTCTTTTTCCTTCTTGTGTTGCTCAGTTTTACTAATTTTTTGACCAATTAGACCGAGTTTTAAGTTTTCTTCAATCGTCTGACTTTCTATGAGACCAAAATTTTGAAATAAATACCCCAACTCCTGACGGAAGAATTCACTCGGTTGATACTTGCTCAAATCCTTATTCCGACAGAAAATCGTCCCATCGTAACTTTCAAGTTTCCCATCCTATTCATAAGCGTTGTTTTACCACTACCACTTGAACCAATCAAAGCAAAAACCTTATTGGCTTCAAAAGTCATAGAAAGATCTGAAAATAAGACACGGTCACCAAACTATTAGCCCACTTTTTCTAATCGAATCATCTTAGGCTCCTTTCAAAATAAGCATCGCCATTTTATTTTCCTTTTTCATTTGCAAATGCAATTGTAGGACTGAAATGCCGGTAAACAGTAAGAATACCAAGCAAGCACGATATCCGTTACAAGAAAGACGCTGCCAATAACACCCAGCAAGAAAACAAGTATCTGCGCTAGCAGATAGTTTCTATGAATTTCTAAGAAACGAAGGCCTGCTATGCGTTTAATAAAGATATCGCGTCGAAATTCTTCAAAATAAAGTTGATTCATCGTATGAAACATTAAAATAGACGTCACAATGCCTAATACTGCCCCAGCAATCATTGCCCAAACTTCTCGTTGCAGATTATCCAGTAAGGTTTGATGGATTTGATACCCTGTCTGAAGTTCAGCCACCCAATTTTCAAGTCCGTATTTTGCAATCAGTGATTGGGCATCTCCTAAACGATCAAAAAAGAAATAGGACGATAGCGCTTGCTGCCAAAACAAGTAAGATTGTTCACCCGTTGAATGTGGAGTCAAAACAATGATAATCGGATCTTTAAGGAATTGTTGATAGGAAAGGGGCGTTGCATTATAGACAAATCGCTGATATCCCGTTTTTAAGTATGCAACAGTCGCCTTCATTTTTTGACGGTTATCCTGGCTAGCCATAAGCGTTGTTGTAGCGTCTTCAAAGATGGTCTGGTAATGACTTGCATTTGATTGAAGCTTATCTGGCAAAAGGAGAACGAACTCACCTACAGCTAACTTATTTAGTTTCCTGTCGATTTCGGGAGGCACTGCAATCTGTTGCCGTTTTAAATAGCTAGGAGTGACAATCAAGACGTTGCCTTGTGGTTGATAAAGCTCATGATCAGATAAGGGTAGACTAACAGTACTTGGTCCTCTTTGAAACCCTTGTTCTGCTAAATAATGCCTTGAAAGAATCGCACGATTTTCTGAGATGGCTTGATCCATCAATTGAAACCATGTTTGTTGTTTCTCAATCATTTCTTTCTTGTTTCCAATTGAGCCACTTCGGGCAAAATTCAGAGAGACGAGCTGATTTTCTTTTTGCCAAATAGTCTGACCTTGTTTTTGCTGTTGCAAGGCATGGGTATAATTTAGTGTCCAACTAACCCCTATAGAAACAATAATGAAAGCTAAAAATTGACCCATTAAAATGAGACTAATGATTCCCCTCACCGGAATTTGTCCTTTTATAACCTGCATCAAGTGCACTTTTTTAATACCGACTGCAAATAAACTAGCAAAGAATAAGGAAATAATCAGCAAAAAAAGATTGTAAAGGAATAGACCCGCTCCTATTGTATAAAAAGCTATCAAAGGGGTTGAAACTACTGATTTTAGAATCATTGCTAACAGGAAACCAGCGCCTAGACCGATTGAAAGGTTAACGAGGTCTCGACCAATGGGTCTGAGAAAAATTCCCCAACGACTTTCGCCAGAAATTAAACGAATGCCCGCTGTTCTTAGAGCACGAATTTGATAAATTAAACTAAGCGCTCCAAAGGTTAAAAAGAAAATCAGTAAGCCGATGAGTTGAAAGCCATTACTAAATATGGAAGCTAGAACGGTAACCCCAGAAGGAATAGCTGGAGAGAGTCTAGTCAATCCTGCATCCTTTAATGTTGTTTTCAATAGATCTAGGTCTAAATTTCCCTTAAAGATAAAATAGTTAGTCAGTACACTACTCGTTTTAGCTGCTTCCCTTGATTTTGCAGTGAGACCTTGTGGTAATTTTCCAGTTCCAAAAGTGGTATAAGAAAAGACGGGCTTTCCGTCTGCTCCAGGTTCTTGGTGCTGAATGGCGATGAGACTATCTGTATCTTGTGCCAATAAGGTTAAATGATCGGCCACCTTCTCAAAATCAACCTCAGAAGAAGCATCAAATACCGAAACATTTGGATAATAATAAGAAACATAGGTATCTCCCCAAATGTTAACCACCCATACCAAAAAGAGACCCACCAATAGATTCGACAGAATAATAAAAATCCGCTTCATATGCTCCCCTCATTTTTAAAAAGCGGGACTCAGCCCGCCCAATCTGATTAATTATCAAATACTACTATGTACAACTTGATAAAATTTTAAAATCCAGCATCAAATACAACTCTTTCACCAAGGTTTGTATTGATAAAAGCGTAAGAAGTATATCTTGCATTTTTAGAATCGAAACTTTCATTATTCCGCGTTCTACTTCCGACATAAGATATCTCCTTCCAGGTATTGGCACTTAAATTCCCAAACTACTACAAAGCAACTTAATTGTTTTAACTCTCATTATAGTACTCTATTATCACTCCTTTATATAAATTAAAATTATTTAGAATGTTTAATGCTTTAATGAACGGTCATTGACTATGAATTTCATTTCTAAATTGTACATAATCTCAACAATTATACGAAATTAAAAAGTTCAAATATATTCTAATATTGAATTTATATTTTTTCAATTAATTATGTTTTATTTTTAATAGCCTTTTTATTAATAGCTTACAACAATCAATTAATTGCAAATTAATTCTATATCTTATACTCGCTCTTCAGCTAGAAAACACTGAGTTTATAAAAGAGATGTAATCCCAGCTTCCCGCTTCAATTATTCTTCATTTAATCGCTAGTGCTAAAAGATGATCAAAAACTAAGAAGATTGTTCATAAAGGAATATCGACTATAAACTTCCAAGATAAAAAAGTACCACTAGGTCATGTATAGTGGTACTTGTTAAAAAATGAATGTCTGTTTCTTATAAAGAATAATCATCATTTTATGTTTTCCACTCTCGAAAACTTATGTCACATCCGCGTATTGCATAATCCTATTCCATAAAATTTTATTAAAAATTAACTAGATTTCACAAATTTTCTTTTTTAATTGGATCGTTTTACCTTTAGAATTTTTTTATGTTATAATGGGAAGTCGATTATCATAATAAAAATAAATTTGCTAAGAAAGGAAGAAATTTGTGACAGAAACTAATCCCTCGCTTGAAATTCCTAACATACACAACCCTCTTGAAACTGAACCCGTGTCCAAATTACTTAAACAATTTGCAATTCCCAGTATTATTGCCAACCTGGCCAACTCTCTTTACAATATCGTAGATCAAATCTTTATTGGACAAGGAGTTGGCTATTTAGGAAATGCAGCAACCAATATCGCTTTTCCGATAACGACGGTCTGTTTAGCCATCGGATTACTCACAGGAATTGGCGCCGCTGCTAACTTTAATTTAACTATTGGTCGAAAAGATTTCACTACGGCTCGCAATACACTCGCAACAGCCTTTGGATTTTTACTTTTATCGGGAATTCTTCTCGCTCTTGTAGTCTTTTGGCAAGCAGGTCCACTAATGAAATTTTTCGGAGCTACTGAAAAAGTTTATCCTCTGTCCGTTCAATATGTACAAATTATTGCTATCGGCATTCCTTTTTTTATGTTGAATATTGGTGGAGCAAATCTCGTTAGAGCAGATGGTAGTGCAAAATACTCCATGATAAGTGTTCTCGTAGGGGCAGCAATCAATACAGCATTGAACCCTCTGTTTATTTTCGGATTTAATTGGGGAATGCGTGGTGCTGCTTTGGCCACAATTATCGGGCAAATAGTCTCAGGACTTTTTATTCTTGCTTATATTCCAAAATTCAAACTAGTATCCATTCATTTTCGTGAAATAACTATCCAGCTGAACGAACTTTGGCAAATATTTAAACTGGGTATCAACTCTTTTGTCTTTCAGTTGTCAAATACCGTCGTTCAAATTGTCCTCAATAATACTCTTAAATTTGCCGGAGCCAACTCTATTTACGGAGCGGATATCCCAATCGCTGCTGCTGGTATTACCATTAAAATTAACACCTTGTTCATAGGTGTTGTCATCGGAATCGTTCAAGGAGCTCAACCTATTTTGGGTGTCAATTACGGCGCTAGAAACTATCAGCGCGTTAGAGACACTTTCAAATTAGAGATGAAAGTTTTAGCCGCTTTCTCATTAATAATGTTTGTTATCTTCCAAACCCTCACCCGTCCTTTAATCCGTATCTTTGGTAATGGTGAGGAGTTATACTTTACTTATGCCATGCATTACTTACGTAGCTTTTTATTCATGACGGTTATTATAGGCATGCACATTGGAATGGCAAATCTCCTATCAGCCATTGGTTATGGCTTTAAGAGTGCATTATTGGCCCTTAGTAAACAGATTTTTTTCTTGCTTCCCCTCATTTTGTTTTTTGGCCACCAGTTCGGTGTCGAACAAGTCCCTTTGGCAGCCCCTATCGCGGACGTAATGGCTTTTATCTTAGCTAGCTATGTCATTTATCATCAATTCCAATCAATGCCAAAAAAGGATCTGGGAACACTGCCACCTCTTTAAGGATGCAAATCGTCTAACCTTAAAATTTAAGCCCCCTGCATGATTTTTGCATGGGGCTTAAATTTTTCCCCTAGTTGATTATTAAATACTGTCCCTTTTAGAAAACGAATAAAAAAACCCTTGATAGAAGTTGTTCTATCAGGGGTTATAGAGTTATTACATGTGAATTGGCATGCCGAGTGCTGCTTCAGCTGCATCCATCGTTGCTTCACTTAACGTTGGGTGCGCATGAACAGTTAAGGCAATATCTTCAGCATTCATACCGGCTTCAATTGCGAGGGTGATTTCTGCTAATACATCTGAGGCACTTGGCCCAGCCACTTGAGCTCCGATAATAACATCGTCCTCTTTTCTTGTAACCAAACGAACAAAACCATTATAGTGATCTAAAGCTACTGCACGGCCATTACCACCGAATGGGAATTTAGTTACAGTTACATCAATCCCCGCTTCTTTAGCAGAGTCCTTAGTGTGTCCTGCTGAAGCTAATTCAGTGTCAGAATAGCATACAGACGGCATGGCTTTATAATCAACAATGTCTTTTCCACCAGAAATTGCTGATGCAGCAACTTTCGCTTCGAATGAAGCTTTATGGGCTAACATGGCTCCAGGAACGATATCGCCAATGGCAAAAATGTTTGGATTAGAAGTACGTCCTTGATTATCTACTTTAACCAATCCACGTTCATCTAATTCAACACCTGCTTGTTCCAAACCACAGTTGTCAGTGTTTGGACGGCGTCCTACAGTAACCATTACATAGTCCGCTTCAACTTGAATTTCTTTACCTTTGCGCTCATAAGTTACAACCACACGGTCTCCCTTTTCCTCAGCCTTCTTAGCCATTGCGTTTGTGACAATTTCGGCTCCTAAAGCTTTTAGATCTCTTTCAACAAGACGTGTCATATCCTTTTCAAATGAAGGAATAAATTGTTTAGATCCTTCTAAGATAGTCACATTTGTTCCTAGATTTGCATAAACGCCTCCTAGCTCTGTACCGATAATTCCACCACCGATAACCACTAGATCTTTAGGAATTTCAGGCAAGTTTAATCCACCTGTTGAGTCAATCACACGGCCTTTGAATTCAAAACCTGGAATTTCAATAGGGCGAGATCCTGTTGCAACAATTGCATTTTTGAAAGTATAGGTTTGCGCTTCTTCACCGTTGACAACACGAAGAGTATCTTTATCAGAGAAAAAAGCTTCTCCTTCAATAATCTCCACCTTATTTTTCTTAAGAAGCATTTCCACACCAGAAGTCATTTTCGCTACAACTTCATTTTGCTTCCAATTTTGGGTTTTTTCCCAATCAATTTCCACATTTGAAGTAGAAACACCAAATGTTTCACCATGTTTTGCTTGATGATACACGTGTCCTGCTTGAATCAAGGCTTTTGAAGGAATACAACCCACGTTTAAACAAACGCCTCCTAAGTATTCTCTTTCAATAATTGCTACTTTTTGTCCAAGCTGTGCAGCACGAATAGCTGCTACATAGCCTCCAGGACCTGCTCCAATTACGACGGTATCCAATTCCATTGCGAAATCTCCAACTACCATTTGATCACTATCCTTCCATTAATAATAGTTCTGGGTCTGCAAGAAAACGTTTCACTTCATTCAGTGCACGCTGTGCAGTTGCTCCATCAACAATACGGTGGTCAAAGCTTAATGACAACTTACATACACGTCCCACAGCTAATTCACCCGCTTCATTGACAACTGGCTGTTGCACAATCGAACCGAATCCTAAGATGACTACTTCAGGATGATTGATAATCGGGCTGAACCACTTTCCGCCGGCTGAACCAATATTTGAAATAGTCATTGTTCCACCTGACATTTCAGACATCAATAATGAACCATCATGAGCCTTTTCAGAAAGCTCAACAATTTCATTAGCAATTTGGAACATATTCTTAGTATTAGCTTCTTTAATGTTTGGAACGTATAGTCCCCGTTCTGTATCTGTCGCAATACCTACATTATAATAGTTTTTGTAAACAATTTCATTAGAAACATCATCAATTGATGAATTTATCACTGGATATTGCTTAGCAGCTGCGATTAAAGCCTTCACAACATATGGAAGAAAAGTCAATTTGACCTCTTTATCAGCAGCAATGACCTTATATTTCTTACGGTGTTCCCATAGTTTAGACACTTCAACTTCATCGAATAAAGTAACATGGGGAGCCGTATGCTTAGAATTGACCATTGCCTTAGCGATGGCATTTCTAGTGCCTGATAAAGGCACACGTTCTTCACGCTCAGTTTGATTGGATACAAATGGCTTGGCTTCAGATTTTGACTGTTGAGCTTCCGTTTTAGCCGCAATTTCTTCATTTGTGCTAGAAGTAGCCACTTTTTGCTCAGACTTATTAACTGGTAACTCCATTTTGGCCGATGCGGCGAAGTTATTAATATCTTCGGCTGTGATGCGACCGTTCTTGCCGGTTCCTGCTACTCGTGTGATATCAATTGCCCTATCACGTGCAAGTTTACGAACGGATGGCATTGCTAATACGCGACGGTTCGCTGCCTCTTCATCCGATAACCCTTGAACATGTGGTGACTCTTTAGTTACCGTCGTTTCAATTACTGGGTTTTTCTCAACTGGCGAGGCTGCATCATCATAAGAGTTTGCTAGCGCTTCTCCTTGTTCTTCCCTACTAGTTGAATTGTCGGTTTGACCATTGTGTTCTGGCGAGTCAATTTCAACTAAAACTTGCCCTAATTGCGCAATTTGACCAGTCTGTACATGAATTTTCTTAACGATGCCAGAAACTGGAGAAGGTAATTCTTCAATTGATTTATCATTTTGAACTTCTACTAAGGTTTCGTCTTCTTTAATTGTTTCACCTTCCTTTACGGACCAAGAAACAATTTCTCCTTCCATAATCCCTTCGCCCAAAGCAGGTAATTTAAATTGGAAAAATGCTGTGTTCGAATTAACTTTTGCTGTTTGATCTACTTTTGAATCAGATGCTTCTTTGGCTGGACTCGCCGGCGTTTCTTCGCTCTCAGGGTTAGCTTCGTTTTCAAATCCTGGCGCATCAATTTCAACAATTATTTGACCGAGCTGAGCAATTTGACCGGTTGCTACATGAATTTTTTTTATAGTTCCAGAAACTGGAGAAGGTAATTCTTCAACGGATTTATCATTTTGGACCTCGACTAAAGTGTCATCTTCTTTAATTGTGTCTCCTTCTTTAACCGCCCAAGAGACGATTTCACCTTCCATAATCCCTTCGCCCAAAGCTGGTAATTTAAATTGGAATGCCATATAATTTTTCTCCTTTTCTTAACTTGACTCGAAAGCAAGCAGATGGAACATCTGCTTGAAATCATTTATCGTCTAAAAATCTTCTAATTCCTTAGCCTTGGCCACAATATCTTCTGCATTTGGTAACCAGTCTCTTTCAGCCATTCCAAATGGGAAGATGGTATCAGGAGCAGCTACGAATCCAATTGGTGCTTTCAGAGAAAGAACTGCACGTTCAGAAATCTCAGCAATCACTTTGCTTCCAACACCCGCTTGACGTTGCGCTTCTTGAACTACAATTACTTTTCCTGTTTTTTCTACCGAAGCAATAATTGTTTCAATATCTAATGGTTGAACTGTTCTTAAGTCAAGTACCTCAACATCAACGCCTTCTTTAGCTAATTTTTCTGCTGCTTTGACCGATTCTTGTACCATAGCACCATATGCAATTAAAGTTAAGTCTGTACCTTCTTTAACAACTTTTGCCTTGCCTAAAGGAACAGTGTATTCTCCTTCTGGAACTTCCTCACGGAAAGAACGGTACAATTTCATGTGTTCCAAAAAGTACACTGGATCGTTATCTCGGATCGCTGAAATTAATAAGCCTTTAGCATCATATGGATTAGAAGGAATTACCACTTTAAGGCCTGGTGATTGAGCTAAGAGACCTTCTAATGAGTCTGCATGAAGCTCAGGTGTGTGAACTCCTCCACCAAAAGGAGAACGGAATGTAATTGGTAGGTTACGGGAAGCTCCCATACGGTAACGGGTACGCGCGGCTTGAGCTACAACAGAGTCCATTGTTTCAAAAACAAATCCATTAAATTGAATCTCAGGAATTGGACGGAATCCTTCAAGAGCTAGCCCGATAGCCATGCCACTTATACCAGATTCAGCTAACGGTGTATCCATTACACGTTCTTCGCCAAATTCTTCTTGTAAGCCTTGAGTAGCTCGGAAAACCCCACCATTTTTACCCACATCTTCTCCAAAAACAAGTGTGCGGTCGTTTGTGCGCAATTCATTGGCTAAGGCTTCTGTAATAGCCTCAATCATTGTTAATTTAGCCATAATTATTTATTCTCCTTTGCTTCAAATTTACTAATTTGTTCTTGTGTTACAAAATCTGGTGTCTCATACATATTTTTTAAAAAATCTGAGATTTTTTGTTTTGGTTCTTGGTCAGCTAATTTAATGGCATCTCTAACTTCTTCTTTTGTCCTTTGAATAACTTCTTCTTCTTGTTCTTCTGACCAAAGTCCTTTAGCAGTTAGGTAGTTACGCATACGAATTAAAGGATCTTTAGCGCGCCATTCTGCTTGAGAGCCTTCTGCTTGGTAACGTTTTGGATCATCTCCAGAAAGGGTATGAGGACCAAAACGATAACAAACAGTCTCGATTAGTACCGGTCCATTACCTGCAATCGCATATTCCCTAGCAGCCTTTGTAACTGCATAAACAGCTAAAATATCCATCCCATCCACTTGAATACCAGGAATGCCGGCTGCTACAGCTTTTTGAGCTAAAGTCGGTGCGGCTGTTTGGACAGAACGGGGCGTTGAAATCGCCCAGCCATTATTTTGAACAACAAAGACAGCTGGTGATTGATATGCACCAGCAAAGTTAATTCCTTCATAAAAGTCTCCTTGTGAAGAACCGCCATCACCCGTCCATGTCATCGCAATCGCTTGTCGTTTATTCTTTTTAATTCCTAAGGCAACTCCCGCTGCTTGAACATACTGTGCACCAATAATAATTTGTGGTGGATACGCCTTTAGGTCTTCATCAAAAGTTGATCCAGCTACATGTCCTTTTGACCATAGAAAAGCCTTATATAAAGGAAGTCCATGCTTAATTAATTGAGGAACATCACGGTAACCAGGTAACAGTACATCTTCTTTTTCAGTAGCCAATACAGTACCTAATTGAGAAGCTTCTTGACCAGAAGTTGGAGCATAGAAACCTAAACGTCCTTGACGGTTAAGCGCTGTTGAACGCTCAAATAATTCGCGAGCCCAAACCATTTCTTCCATAAATTTAACCATGTCTTCCTCAGTAACATCACCTAAAAGATCTGGATTAACAATCTTCCCCGCTTCATCCATCACTTGAACCATTGAAAAATCAAAATTATCTGGCATCAATAATTCATCCATTGTCACTTTTGCTTTAGCTCGTGCCATTCTTTCACATTCCTCTCATTTTTTGTCCTTAATAACAGTTAAATTAAAACTGTAGCAATAATTGCTCATTTTCAACGATAACACCTTAGCTGCCCAATTGCAAGAAAAAAGATGAGTTATGCATACAATTACAATTAAATCATAGGTTTTTATACTAAACTTTGATAAAAAATGCACAAAGAACTCTGTTTTATCTGTTATAATTTTCAGTGATAATCTGTTATATTTAGTAATTTTTTATGAAACAGCTGTCAACCGTAAATGAAAATGTCCTGAAATTTTAAAAATTTGCGGGATAAAA
>NZ_JBNUPF010000029.1:0-18825 GCF_050409565.1 Facklamia sp. P12955 | reverse complement strand
AGCCCTCTAAATCACCATAGGTTGGTGATTTAAAGGACTTTGTCTACAGTCTGAAACATCGCAAGCCTTGGCTGCGATGTTTTTTATTGCAATGAAAAATATAAACTCTTTACGAAGAAAGACTGAACCAAGCCGCGTGTTGTCCAGAAACAGCACCTGTTGCAAAAGCAGCTGTAATGTTATAGCCACCTGTATATCCATTAATGTCAATGATTTCACCACAGAAATAGAGGCCTTTCATTAATTTAGACGCCATGGTTTGAGGGGTGATTTCTTTTAAGTTAACCCCTCCACCCGTTACAAAACCTTTTTCAAGTGGTTGACTGCCATAAACAGTGAGTGGAAAAGCTTTGACTCGTTTCCACAGCGCTTCTTGAATAGAATGGTTGACTTGCTTATAAGCTGACTTTTCTTGGATTCCTACTTGTTTTTGAATCAAGCCATTTAGTTTGTCAGGTAACCATTGGCGCAGAATGTTATCAACTTGCTTTTCTCTTTGTTCTTCTGCCAGTTTCTTGAGCTCTTCATATGAAATATATGGGATAAGATCAATGGTTAGATTCGCAATTTTTTCTTGGCTTTCTTTAAGGTATAAATTGACATGGCCGGAGCATCTTAAAATAGCTGGTCCTGAATAACCAAAGTGGGTAAAAATCATATCCATTTGATGGGAAACAATTGTTTTCCCTTTTTTATCTAGTACTTTGACATTAACGTCCCTCAATGAAATACCTTGTAATGACTTGTCTTGAATAAAGGAATCGTTGGATAATAAGGGGACTTCAGTGGCATAAAAATCCGTCAAACTGTGACCAGCGTCTTTGGCCCACCGATAGCCATCTCCCGTCGAACCGGTGCGAGGATAGGCCTTGCCGCCTGAGGCCAAGATGACAGCTTTGGCAGTATATGTCGCTTTGCTGGTTTGAACACCTCTAACAGAAGCTGTTTCCTGATTATAAAGAACTTCTTCAACAGGTTCACCAGCAATTACTTCAATGGCATAATGTCTCATCTCATTAATTAAACAGTCGCGAATGGTGCGCGCAGAGTCCGAAATGGGGAACATCCGCCCATGATCTTCTTCTTTTAAGCGAACACCTCGTGTTTGAAAAAAATCGATTATATCTTGTGAATCAAATTGTTCTAATACAGAATAAAGAAACTTACCATTACCTGGAATATGGTCAATGAATACTTCACGAGGTGAACGATTGGTGACATTACAGCGGCCTCCTCCGGTAAGAATTAATTTGCGTCCTAATTTATAATTTTTTTCAAGTAACAGCACACGCGCGCCATTCATGCCAGCGTGGATTGCTGCCATCATTCCGCTAGTGCCTCCACCAATAACAATAACATCAGGGCGATTCATCATTTTCCTCCTCGCTAGGCATTTGTTTTGATTGTATTATAGGAAAAAAATAAAAGGCAAAGTGTTTCCACTTGCCTTTTAGTATATAGAATTTACTATACCATTGGATAGACAGGAATTTTAGCTCGTGTTGCTAATTGTTTAGCGAAATAATCACTTAAGAAATAATCAACCATGCCGTGGATAAGAGTTCCTCCACCCACTAGAACAATTAAAACATATAAGAAGTTTTCACTGGCTTGGCTAAAACCAGCTTGGGTGATCACATAGACGACGAATACTTCAGCAACCGCATGAATTAAGTTGATGATGAAAGAAAACGTCCATTTATTGCGACTTGTTGCTAACCATTGCGGTTTTTGTTGAAGCATTTTAGCGCCAACAAAAGCAAATACAACGTGCGAAGCAGCTCTTGCAACAATAATCATAGGAAAGCCAGCTAATTGAAATCCCAGACTAGTACCTAAACTTACTAAAACAGCTGTAAAAGGCGAAATAAACATGGCCATAAAAATTGCCACATGACTAGCCAAAGTATAAGAAGCAGGAGGAATCACAATTTTAAGTGGCATAACCATTGGTATGATAATACCAATTGCTGTGAGTAAGCTAGCGAACGTCAATTGGCGTGTTTTAGATAAGCGAGTAGTTTGAGACATAAGAACCTCCAAAAAATTTACTATAAAAGCAGTTTAACAACAATCTAAAATGGTGTCAAGACACCTATCTACACATAGAGGATTTTTTCTTGTGACAAAGCATTTTCGATTAGCTTAAATTCTTTTAGACTAGGCACCTGTATGGTATGTGAATGAATACCATCCGTTAAGGATGCTAACATTTCACCTTCATAAGTTGCCATACGTTCTAGAAAGGCTTCAAGATCAGCTTGCGAATGAATATGAAGGGCAGCAGACAATAAACCATAAACCGGATGCTCTATTTGCACATCAAGCACTTTACCCTGATAGGCTAATATTGTTTCTAACTCTAGCCGCATTTGACTATCATCATGACGACAAACAATCACCCCCGTATACCCCTTAGTAGCAGTATTGTTAATCGGGGAAGAAGGAATTAAATATCCCTGATTAGTGGCTAAAATTTCTACTTTATGATGGGCACGTAATAAAGCAATATCTCCAACAATTACCTGACGACTGACTTGATAACGACTAGCTAACTCATTGGCCGTTATCGCTTCGCTTTGTTCTTTTAAGAATGCTAAAATGGCTTGGCGTCTTTCTTGAGCTTTCATAAATTTCACTTCCTTTGAAATGATTATACCATGAAGGCAAATGACTGTTGATCGAAAGCAAAATAAATTTGAAGCAGTGTGAGAAAATCGCTTGACATTAGGGGTTAATAAGGAATATAATAGTTGACGGTATTGTTTACCCCACACATGAGCCCCGGAAACTCATCGTAACCGTAAACAACTAGACAAATATTGGAGGAAAACAACGTGCGTCAAACATATATGGCTAAAAAGAACGAAGTTGAACGCAACTGGGTATTATTAGATGCCACAGATATCCCATTGGGACGCCTTTCAACTGTTGTTGCATCAATCTTACGCGGAAAAAATAAACCCACCTATACCCCACACGTGGATACAGGTGACTTTGTAATCGTAATTAATGCTGAAAAAATTGCCTTAACTGGTAAAAAAGCAACAGACAAGAAATATTATAATTACTCAGGACATCCTGGTGGAATGCGTGTCACTACAGCAGGTGAAATGCGCGACAAGAAACCTACACGCTTAATCGAACGTTCAGTAAAAGGAATGTTACCAGACAACCGTTTAGGTCGCAAACAATTCACTAAACTTTTTGTCTATGAAGGTTCAGAGCATAACCATGCCGCTCAACAACCTAAAAAATTAGACATCAATACATTAATATAAGGAGGGATTAAATGGCTACAGTACAATACTTAGGAACAGGTCGTCGTAAAAACTCATCAGCACGCGTACGCTTAGTACCAGGAACTGGTGAATTCACTGTGAATGGTAAGCCTTTGGAAGAATACATTCCATTTGCTCACTTACACGAAGTAATCAACCAACCATTCAACGCTACTGAAACTTTAGGATCTTATGATGTTATTGTGAACGTAAAAGGTGGAGGCTTCTCTGGTCAATCAGGTGCCATTCGTCACGGAATCGCACGTGCATTATTAAACGTCGATCCAGACTTCCGTCCTGCATTAAAATCAGCTGGACTTCTAACACGTGACCCTCGTATGGTAGAACGTAAAAAACCAGGTCTTAAGAAAGCTCGTAAAGCTTCTCAATTCTCAAAACGTTAATCGTTATTATATCAACGTTTCAAGGCACTTTCCTTTATTGGAAAGTGTTTTTTTTTGTGCTTTGGCTAACTTTTGGCTAACTATTCTTTTAAATTTCTATAAGCTATTTCTCCAACTGCCATAGGTATAACATTAGATGAATTAATATATTCTTTCGTGATATTAGTATCTGAATGTGTAAGTGCTTCAGAAATCAATTCTAAGCTCAATCCTGCCTGCTTGGCTAAAGTGGCGCCAGTATGGCGAAGTTTATGAGGTGTAGCATGGACAAGTTCAGGGTGTCTATCCATATGTTTCTTCATACGATAATTTAAGTAATCAATATGAAGTTTTCTATTAATATTCCCTTGGGTATCTACATATGTAAAGACAAATTGTTCAGGACTTTGAATGATATTAAATCTACTTAGGAATTTTCTTTGCTCATTCTTCCACTGTTTTAAAAGAATACCTAATTCTTGTGGGATATTGAAAGTTGTTTTCTTTCTCCCTTTAGTTGTTTTAACATTGCCATATTTATCTAATGCTTGAACAATTGATACTTGCATCTGTTTAAAGTTGATGTGTTTCCACTGAAGGGCATAAGTTTCTGACTTTCTATCAGATAAGAAGAAGGTGGTTAAAAACAGAGCGTAATCTTTTGTTTCTAAAAGTCCTTCCTCATAATCTTCTCTTAAAGTGGTTAACCACGTTCTCAATTGTTCTTGAGACAAAAATTTAGCTTCATCAGCTTTTGAATTATCTAATTCAATTTTCTTTATAGATTTTATTCTCTTTAGAGAGCTATTCAACTTATTTGATTGAATGTAATCATGTTCTTCAGCCCAGTTCATAACAGACAAGAAATAACCTCTCAAAGCTTTGAAATTAGCGTACTCTTTAGCCTTAGAGGTCATCAAGTCTGTTACAAGCCGTTTATTATCATTTAAATAATCTATTTTATATTTGCCAAACATAGGTAAGATGTGACATTTAAAGACCAATTTGGTGTTATTAATTGTTGCTAAACTTGGAGGTTTAGCTGCAGATGTTGTTTGTCCATCAATATATGATGGAAGCCACATTTCATTATAAAAGTCTTTAAATGAAATCTTCTTATTTGGAGTGATATTACCCTCTTCAATCGACAATCTAAATCTTGCTTCAGCTAATTCAGCTTCTTTTCTCGATTTAAAGCCCCTTTTCTTAGTAATGATCTTCTTACCAGTCTTATCAGTTCCATAATAGCCGGTGTACATAAATCTTCTTTGGCCATTACTTAATCTATACTCTTTTATCATTTTTGTTTCCTTTCCACCTAGTACGCTGCCCAGTGACTATGATGGTGGGGAGGGGTTATTTATTTAAATTGTCTAGTTTGCTATTATATTCAGTTAAAATCTCTTCTAATTCTTTCTGAATTAAGTTCAAGTTGTCTTGATAATCATTTATCTTTTTCTTTAATAAGTGCATATATCTTTTATCAAGTGCTGATATATATGCTTGTTTTTCTATTTCTTGTTTTGTTATTTCTTCTGGCGAATACTTACTGAATAATTTAAGTCTTTCTTCTTTAAGTAAATTATCAAACTCAAATTTACCTGGATTATCAAAAACTATTTTATTCTTTAATCGATCTAAAATAGAAATGTATTTATGATATAAATCAACCGGTTTTGTTATGACGTAATTATCAGAATACTTCATTTTTATTACGGCACAAGTTTTTTGAAGTAATTCATCGACGGAGACTTTCCCTAATAAATTGCTATTATTAATAGTATAATCTTCACCAATTTCTCCTTTAGATGCAGCTAACCGATAAGTAACACTACTAATTATCTCGTCTTGTTTTTCTGCAAAAAAGCTTAATATAGTAGGTTTTGTCGCTTGATTATTATCTTCTTTTAAAATATTAGATATTGTAGAATAAATAACTCCTTTATTTTCAAGGTCTTCATATAATACAGATAAAAAATAGTTTTCAAAAGATCCATACAATAGTTCTTCTACTGTAATGTTAAATATTTCGGATAATTTTGCTAACCTTTTCTTATTAGGAAGATTATCTCCTCTTTCCCAATTACTAATAGCGCTCTGACCAGCACCTATTTTTTTACCTAGATCGACCATAGTTAATTGTTTGCTTTTTCTTAACCTCGATATTCTTGCTCCTACTTCCAAAGAATCAGGCTTCATAAAATCCTCCTTTCTATTTAGTAGAATTATACAATAAATTATCAGAAAAGAACAGAATTTAATTGACAAGCTATAAATTCTGATGTATTCTGATATCAGAAAAGAACAGAAAGAGGTGATTTTGTGAATGATGTAGTGGCTGGATACCGAAAAATGGCAGGTAAAAGTCAATCAGAAATGGCAAAGGCTTTAAATATAAGTACTAATACCTATCGTAATAAAGAATTAGGAAAGTCTGAATTTAATTCAAAAGAGATGTTTAATTTTCTCAAACTTGTCAAATTAAAAAAGCCAGATGTTACTTTGGAAGATATTTTCTTAAGTGAGGAAGTGTAAAAATGGAACAACCACAATTGCAGGTAATACTAACACCTGAATCACAGAAACTGTTTCTATCTAATGTAGGTAAGTTATTGGATGAAGCAATTGAAGAAGCAGCTGAGAAAGCAAAGATTGCTAAAAGATATGTAACACAACAAGAGCTAAAGAAAATGCTTCAAATTGGAGCGGATACTTTAAGCGATCTTGAAGCCAGGGGATTAAGAAGAATCCCTTTAGGACGAAAGTGGTTATACGATACAGAAGAAGTTACAGAGATACTAAATTCAATGAAAATATAAATCCTATGTACGCTGCCCAGTGCAAGGAGAGTAAATTTGGAGACAAAAAAAGCCAAAGCAAACGGCAATTTGCTAAGGCAATAATTAAATATTTATCCGTCTCCATTATAGCATAGATAACAATAAGCATAAATATAGAATGGAGTAATAAAATGGAAAACAATGAAATAAAAAAACTAAATGACTTTGGTAGTGATTTATCAGATTTATATAGAGTAATGGAACTCTATCAGGGAAATATTGATGCTTTATCTTTGATAAGAAGAAGTGATAAGTTCGAAATTCAGTACTTTATAAATTTGGTTGATCAATTCTTAGATACGCAATTCCACTACAATCAAAAGATTATGAAAGATTTAGATGACATTGCAGCTTACTTAATGAATGTTGGGGAGGAATAGAAAATGAAAAAAGAATAGGAAGGGGGGAACCCTTTGAGTTTGGATGAAATGGACGCGAAGTATTTAACGGATGAATTAAGTCTTATTAAAGTGAACATTGATAATATTAAGCAAATCAAGAACCTAGCAATTTTAAAAAAGATTTTAAATAAAATATTCTTTACTGATATTAAATCAAATTTTCATGTAGCAGAGAACTTAGGTAATGCTTATGTTAAGAGATATTCTGTAGAACCAGAAACTTATAAAAACATACCACTGTCTTATATTATTGAGCCTAAAAAGACGGGAGCTTTTTATGGAAGCTTGTATAAAAAGGTAGATAAGGAAGGTATGGAAACACAAGAGTTCAAAGAGTATTCATTTAATAGCTATGCAAGATTTTTAATAGACCTGGTCTCTCAAAAAGTTATTTATTCAAAGTTACTAGATCAGTTTGTTATAGTTGAAAGCTTCACTTATACAGTCATCAATCAAGAGAATTTTAATGATTATTACCAAGTGCATCGAAACAGTAAACTTTTTATAGATGATTTCTTAGACATGATGTTAGAAGTTTATTCTGATTATATTGGCGAAAGGCATAACTATAATGTTTTCAATACTTCACTTGCTGGCAAAGATTGGAAATTTGATTGCAAAACATTGGAAATGGGTAACACTCTTCCTAGAGAGAACGAATTATATTTTACCTATTATGAAGTTTCTAAATCAGAATTAAATCTCAAGTTTGCTGATGATATGTTTAAAAAGATTATGAACGAGAAAGAAAGTTTAAATAATATTCGTTTACTTCACGCTTATATTCTTTTAAGAAAGATGAAGCTAATACCTGCTGAAAAATGGTTTCTTTTAAAAGATTTTGGCAGAACGGGGAAAGGCTTGTTGCTAAAGACTCTGTATAATATTTTTAAAGTGAATCCAGTTAATATGGATGCTCTTGTGAACAATCAAGGAGCTAGTACAGAAAATGCTTGGCTTAGTTTTAAAGGAGCTGATGTAGCCCATGCTAATGAATCAGGCGCTATTGATATCAAAGCTATGCGAGTTCTTAGAAAAATCGCAACGGGTGAAATTATCACAGGTAGATCGTTAGGGAACAATGCAGTCACATTCAAGAATGAATCAGTGTTAGTACTCGATACCAATGAGAACGTGGATATCGGATCAATAACAGCTAATACATCAAGGACAGTAAAAATAGCATTTAAAGACCGACCACCAGGTGAAACTACTCAAGAAAGACATGAATTCTTTAAACCATATTGGGATTTTATTGAACCGGACAACGAACTATCTGATATAGCTTCAATATCGTTTCTGATAAATAGCTTAAATTATTTAAGAGATATTGGCGGAGAATTCAAATTTAAAGATACAGTTCTTAAAAACTATTCCAGTGCAGATGATTTTACTGAAACACAACGTCTGATCATTCTAACTGTTGCAAGACACGGATTTGTCTTAGCAGGCGATGAAGATCTTAAAAAAGCTATTTCAGAAGATTACGGGAATTTGAGGTACAAGGAAGCTAAAGATGACATGAAAAAAATTGGCATTGCAATAAATAAACAAAAGTGGATTGAAGGTTCTAATTTAAAAGTTCATAAAATCAAGGACAAGAAACTTTTTAATGTCTCGTTAAAAATGTTAGAAGAAGAAAATCAAAGGCTAAATCCTAACTCTTAATTAAGGGTTAGGAATCAAAACCTAACCCTTATGGGAAAATATGAAGAGTTAGCCTATCTCTTACCTATCTTATAAAAAAACCCTTGGAAACTAATTATAACAATACCTAGCTTTCCTAACCCTTGTTACTATGCTTATATACTTTTTAATTAAAAGAATGCTTTAATATCAACGTTTCTTTTTTTTATTTTTAATACCTTACTATAGGGGACGCAAATAAGAGTTAGAGTGGAGGAAGTGGAAGATTTGGATGGATATAGAGCAGCGCTTTTATTCTTGAAAGAAGGTTTGCAGACCGTTCCTTTAGACAAAAATAAAAAGCCTATTTTATCTTTTAGAGATTTAGAAATTTCTAAAATTTTTATTGAAAGAAACAAGTATGCATATTCAAAAGTTACTGCTTTAGGAGCTTTAACTCGAGGCTTTTGGTGTATCGATATTGATGTTCATGGTTCGAATGGATATGAATCTTTAAAAGACTCTTCTTATTACGAAGAACTTAAAGAAAACATGAAAAATACGCTTGTACAAAAAACTCCAAGCGGTGGCCTGCATATAATTTTTAAAAAGAAAGAGTGTTTTAGTTATGGCCAAAAAATAAATTATCTAGACGGAGTAGATATTAAAGCGCATGATAACAATTACTTTGTAATTGGAGGAAGTGTGACCTCGAAGGGTGAGTATGAAATCATTAATGAATATGAACCTAAATTTTATGAGGGAAAATTCGAAAGCCTAATTTTTTCAAACTTTAAAAATTACCAAGAACAAATGTTAAGTAAATATTCAATAAGAGCTACTCTAAAAAATTATGATTTATCTCATTTAGGTAGTGTTGGGAGTGGATTAGGTAAACAAGCTTATGAAAGAATCTTATCAGGAGAATCAACTGAACGAAATAATGACTTGTATCTCGCTTCAACCTATGCAAAGCAATGTGGTGTGTCATTGGAACCATTGAGAGTGCTGATTGGAGACAACAAGAACGGTGACATATTTACAGAGTCCGAATGGATAGCAACCGTTAATAGTGCAAATAAAAATTAATAAAGGAGAACTCTATGGACGATAAAAATATTTTTAAAGAGATAGCTTCTTTAAAAAGAGGTATAAATGATCTCTATAGTGAGATTGAAAGTCTGGAATTTAAATTGACTCAAAAGATTACAGAAGAAAAAACAGATTTGGAATTTCAAATCAGCCGTGTTGAAGACATGGTAACAGAAACGTTTGAATAAGGTGTAGTACACTATCCTGCCAATGCTAAAAAGCTAAAAGATGATATAGCCTTTTAGAGATAGTTGTTTGATAAATATGAAAAAGCCCAAATTATCAATAAGGAGAAATAACTATGAAAGAAACACTAAAAGATAGAGTAGAAAGCTTAGAAGCTGAATGTGCAGCCTTAAGAAGGTTATTGAATGAGTTTGAACGGGCAACTTTAAATATGGTAGATGAAAAGATAAAAGAAGCTACTTTTGATTATTGCACTTTAGATGAAGTGGGAGATTACTATGATTTAGAAGTAGGAGGAAATTACGATGATTATTAAACTGAATACATGTATTAAAAATAACGAAGGTAGCTTTTTAGAGAGAGTGAATAAATATCGAAACAGAAGACTTAACCAACTTAAAGAAAAGAACTACTCAATCGAAGAATTGCATTTTCTAATAGCCTGTTATGAAGCTGAACAAATTATATTAATGGAAGAAGTCCAAAACGCTGAAGAATTAGACGATCTAAAAGATTATTTAATGGCTGGTTATGACCGACATGCTGACACAGAGTCTATCAGAGACGAATTAAACCTATACTAAAAGGAGTAAGAAATGAAAAATATAACTAAAATAACTATCGAAGTAAATGGAGTTCAAGAAACGATTGAAGCTCCCGACTTTGGACAGGTAGTCATTAAGATACAAAATGGGAAACCGCAAATGGTAGAAACGACTAAAAAGAAACAATTTAAATAGTCTGACTAGATAAACTAGAGGACACGCTAAGCAACTAAAATGCTAGTGTGTCTTTTTCTTTGCAAGGAGTAAAAACGTGGCCATAACAGTTGAAAACATTTATGCAGTAAAGCGGTATTTAAAGATACCTAAAAGGATTCAACGTTTAGAACAATTGCTTGCAAGAGTGTCACCTGATTACTATCAATCACACAGTTTTACTGGTGTAGGAATTCCTTACGATCTAACCGATACTATGCAAGGTTGTATCTGTCCTGAAAATGGAGCTTTAGAAATTATAACGAAAGAAAACGTTTATAAAAAGCTAATTAAGAAGCTTTCTAAGCGATATTTATTTTTTGTAGAAGAATTTACTCTACCAGAAATAGAACACCTTAAACAAAACATATACAGTGATTTAGACCTACTTGTAAGAGCGTGCAAACAAATTGACGAGATAAACGAATATTATGAGTTCATGGAAGAATCGGTTATTTATTCGGAAGAAGACAAGGAGAACATAGAGGAAGTACATAATATAAATGATCAGTTAGAGGAAATGTTTGGAGGGATATAGCTATGATAAGTGGGCATCTTGCGACTGATAGAAACTTAAGAATACATATAAGACATCATACAATCAAATATTTAATAAATGTTATTTATAATCGTTCACCAACACGGGGCTACACTATAGAAGATACTAAAGACTTTATGCAGGCAGTTAAAGGACTACCTAAAGATCAAGGTAAATATATTTTTACACGGTATTTACAAGGGAAAGGAAAGATTTTAAACCATGTAGAAACGTGTAGTAAAATTAATATCTCACAATCTAAAGGAAGAAAGCTAATGAATGAAGCTATAAAAAACATAGCTGAAAGTATGCTCATAATGAAAATTTCAAGATGTAAGCTGATAAAAATAGAAAGCATTGATGATTATCTAGCTACTAGTTCGAAAAATTTAAATTTTAAGATACGGTTATTCTCAGATGGCTTTCATGCAGATGATTATGAGATATTAGAATGCCACAAAGAACCATACAGCAGTATAACCAATTATAAAGTAAAAGTATATTACTCAAAATGGATAGATAAAAAGGAGAAATAATAATGAAAAAATTAAACTTAATCGAAAAAGAACTAACAGAGATGATTCAAAAACGTGATCGAGACATTGAAGAGTACAAAGAAAGAATAGAACAGGTTAAAAATCAGATAGACCAGGCAAACAAGAAGATTGAAGAAGCACGTGTGAATGTAGATATAGAACTAAATAAAGAAGGACAAACTGAACTATGGGAAGCTAAGCATACACTTGAACTATATCAGAAGAACTTAGATGAATTACAGAACAAGCCTTTAATCAGTAAGGAAGAATATAGTTCCTACTCTAAAAAGATTAAATCATTAGCTACTGAGGAAGATAAAGAATTAGAGCTATCACTTACTGATGCTCTAAAAGAATTGAAGAAAGTAGCGAATCAATCGTTAGCTAATAATAAAAAAGCACAAGAGCTGATTGATGTCCTAACAGTTGATATATGTAAGGTTAACGAGATGAAACATCCTTACAACCTAACATCTAATGGATCAGTAGATTTATCTAAAAGTCGATATAATTTTAATCATGAGATCATAGGAGCGTATTCTCAAATAGAAAACCTTCCATTGGTTAAGCGATTAGATATTTAAGGAGGAATAAAACGATGGATAATGAATTAAATAATACCCCTACCCCTAATGAACCTATAGAAACAACCGCTAATGAACATGATCCCTATGCTTGGTATAGAGAATTAGAGGAAGCAGCAAAGCGTAATAATCAGCGTAAAGAAGAAGAGTTTAAAAACTACTTACAAAAGGAAAGAGAGAAGCATGAACAGCAACAGATCGAGGTTAACAAATTGTTTGCTAAAGCAATTCAACGAAGTTCAGATGAAGATCGAAAACAAAAACAAAAAGAAATTGAAAAAGAAAAGCAAAGAGTGATCGAAGAAGTAGAAAAGAAGTATGAAGAGAAAGGTATCAAGACTGAAAAGACAATTAAACAAGAAGAAGCTTTATTAAAAATGATTAGAGGATTGAATAGTTAAAATCATTAAAATCTTAATTCCTAAAAACAGTTGACAGAGGGAAATATTTTAAAGGGGGGCATACCTCCCCCTCCCGGCTGTCGGCCGCACTTCACGCCGTACTGTACATATTTTCTCGCGGCAGACTATCCCTGGTAATATAACAATCTTAAAAAAATAAGCCTTATCTAAGGGGCTTAATTTATAGAAAAAAACACTCGAAAGGGTTGATAAATTAAATGGAATATAAAGGAATTGACTACTTAAGTAGAAAGCTAAATAATCGAAGGCGAAGAGTAAATTTAAGATATGAGCAATACGCTATGAAAAAGGTAGATCCAGCATTGGATTTTGTTATACCCGCCTTACTAAGGAGACAATATCGTTCAGTTTTAGGATGGTGTTCAAAAAGTGTAGACGCTCTAGCAGACAGACTGGTTTTTAGAGAGTTTGCAGAGGATAACTTTAATTTAAATGAACTGTTTCAGATGAACAATCCGGATACACTCTTTGACAGCGCGATACTTTCAGCGTTAATTGCTTCTTGTTGTTTTGTCTATATCTCAGAAGATAAAAACGGGTATCCAAGATTGCAAGTAATCGAAGCTAGTGAAGCAACGGGAGAAATTGACCCGATAACCGGTTTCTTGACAGAAGGTTATGCCGTATTAAAAAGAGACGGCATTGGAAATCCATTAATCGAAGCTTATTTCTTACCTGGTGTGACTTATATCTATGAGAAGGGTATGAAACCATTAGCTTATACCAACGCTGCACCAGCACCCTTATTAGTTCCTATAATTCATAGACCAGACGCGGTTAGGCCGTTTGGACGGTCAAGAATATCTAGATCTGCTATGTATTGGCAAAATTATGCTAAGCGAGTTTTAGAGCGTTCTGATGTGACCGCAGAGTTTTATTCATTCCCTCAAAAGTATGTGGTGGGAACTAGCCAAGATTCTGAAAAATTAGATAGTTGGAGAGCCACAATTTCATCAATGCTAGAGTTCACTAAAGATGATGAGGGCGACAAGCCGACGTTAGGTCAATTCACTACTCAATCAATGACTCCATTTATGGAACAGCTAAGAATAGCGGCAGCTGGTTTTGCTGGAGAAGCAGGATTAACTTTAGATGATTTAGGGTTTGTATCAGACAATCCGTCAAGCGCAGAAGCCATTAAAGCTAGTCATGAGAATCTGAGGCTTGCAGGTCGAAAAGCTCAAAGAAGTATAGGATCCGGATTTCTCAATGTTGGTATTCTCGCAGCGTGCCTTAGAGATGGATTTACCTATGAAAGAAAAGCTTTTTATAGAACAAAACCAAAGTGGGAGCCATTATTTGAATCAGACGCTTCAGGTATTTCAGCAATTGGAGATGGTATTATTAAACTGAATCAAGCGTTGCCAGGTTTTGTTACCCCTGAACTTATCAGAGACCTTACTGGAATTGAAGGAGACCAGGAAAATATGAATTCTAAGCTCATTACAGGATTAGTGATTGATGATATAACTATATAAGGTAACTCTAGGCAATCAATCGATTCAGTTTAGATAGGAATTGATTAGTTATTTAATTATCTGTATGAGTGCATAATAAAAGGCCCTATAAAAGGGCTCATCAATAATTTATTTGACTAACTTTATTGTGGGATAATCTGGATCGTTAAGATACTCATCAAAGTATATTTTACCCATTGATTGTAATCTATATAAGGTATCAGCAACCTTTTCTTTTTCTATCCCATTCTTTGTAAAACTATATAAATTTATAGGTGTATTCATCCTTAAATGTGTTTCAATAATATCTAATGCTTTATAATCATTTAATTCCATTTTAATTACTCATCTCCTTCTCTATTAGTATATAAAAATTTATAACTATCTAGATAAACATTGACGTCATAAAGATTAGAAGACAAAGCTCTATAACTATTTTTACTATTCTGCTTTACAAAAGCCTTTGTTATAGCTCTAGAATAATCCGAAAAGAGTTTAAATTTTTCTTTACTAATGTTATTTCTAACTCTCACTAAATGATAATGATGATATTCTCTTTCTAAATTTTTATTAATCTCTCTTAAAATGTGTAGTGCTGTTTTCTTATCATTTTGGTTATAAAAATGATAGGCTTCTTCTACTTTATTTAAATACCAATCTATGTTATCTAAAGTATCTTCCAAAGCTATTTCTTCCAATTCAAACGGCAACGGAACTCTCATTGTTTCTCCTCCCTTTTTAATACCAATATACCAAAAACCATTCTCATAGCATAGGGTGGTATAAAAAAGATAAAGAAAATAGGGTACACAGAGGTTTAGGTTTCGCATAATATTTAAACCCCTTTAGTTTTTACTAGAGGGGATTTAACTTCGATTCTAAACTTATTTCAGGGTTGATTATGAGTGGTAGTATGCTAGATGAGTAGAGAATGGGGATAAATAATTGCTACTATTCTCAATAGAATAGGAGAATTGCTTTCAAGTTAAAATGGGAGTAAGGATTTTGAAAGTATGAGAATAACCATTGTTTAATAGTGGTGGTTATTTTTTAACTTTTTTTAATATTTATACTATACTAATATTAAAAGAAAAATTGTCGCTATGTATTTTAATTGGATGAAAAATTACAAGTAAGTATTAATCTATCAATGGAGGACACTATGAGAAAAACAATCTTATTATTATCGAGTGTTTTTGTATTGTCGGCTTGTGGGAGTTCAAACAATGTTGCCGATAATGATGAAACTACTGAAGAGTCAGTTGAAGTAACTACAACTATTGAGGTGAAGGATATGGAATCTAAAGCAAAAGAACTCTTTGGAAATGATATTCGTTTTGAAATAAATGAAGAAGTTTCAACTAGTGATATTGCTGAACCTCACACAGAGTATAGAATTACGCTAACGGATACTTCTATCGCAGAAGCAAATGATCGTATTGATAGTAACCAAGGAACTGACGGAGATTTAGAGAAAATACGTGACCTCCGAGAAAAGACTAAAGAATTAGCACAAGACTTAGACAATAATTTAGATGCAGTTGTTACTGATTACATTAATGAAGTTGATAACATTTATCTATTGGCATATAGCCAGAAAAATAATGATATTATTCCAATTGTAGAATAATAAACCAGTCATAACTAGCTCCGTAAGGATTAATTGTGGATGTTTGCCGATAGAATAATTAGAGAAATAATCAAATAGTTACTCTTGACAATAAATTTTAGTGTATTATACTATTAATAAATCAATCGCCTGCCAGTTCTTAGATGAACACACCTATATGGTGACGGTGGGCTTTTTTAGTACTTGGAGGTATGCTTTTTGCATTATCAAAATTTAAGCCATGAAGATTTAGTTGATTTACTAATAGAGAGAAAAATGAAATTTGATGATGTAGAAAGAGCAGCGAATAAGCTCAAACAGATTTCTTATTATAAAATTAAAGAATTTGCTTTACCCCTAGCCAAAGTCACACCACAAAAAGATGCCCCTAGCTTAATTGATTTTAGAGGAATCAAATTTGAAGAAATTATTACGAGATATTATAGAGATAAAAATTTTAGACAGTTTATTTTACATGCATTGGAGGATATAGAAGTTGCCTTACAGGCTCAGATAGCATATGTTTTAGGTCAATCCAATGGAGATTATGGATATTTGGATTTTTTGAAATGGTCCGATACAACAAATAATTCCACTAGGAAAATAATGTCCATTGAAAATAAAATTAAGAAGGAACTTAGTTATCAAATTGATAAAACAGAAAGTGCAGAGTTGAAAGAAAAGTTACAATTTGGAGGTAATCCCGATTTCCCTCCTATATGGTTGGCTACAGATCATTTAATGTTTGGTGACTTAGTAAAAATTTTAGAAATAATGTCATCAAAACGTATTAAGAAAATTTCTAATTTCTTTAAATGTAGCGTAGATGAATTAAGATCATGGATGAAGTGCTTAAATTTGATACGAAATATATCAGCTCATAATTCAAATTTAATAGATATTCGTATAAAAACCTCACCTAAGATAAGGAAAGAATGGGAAGTGTGGTTATATAAAGAACAAGAAAATCTCATAACAAATAGAATTAGCGTTCCTTTAATAATCTTAATTTATTTAATAAAGCAGATTAATCCACGATATAGGTTTAATTATATAAAAAAATCGATAAATACAATTTGCAAAAATGATAATTCTACTGCAAAGTACTATGGATTTTCAAATAAAACATC
Organism: Facklamia sp. P12955; assembly: GCF_050409565.1. Classification (NCBI taxonomy): domain Bacteria; kingdom Bacillati; phylum Bacillota; class Bacilli; order Lactobacillales; family Aerococcaceae; genus Facklamia; species Facklamia sp. P12955. Next base: position 1,982 of record NZ_JBNUPF010000029.1, on the reverse strand, counting down.
TGTAAATGAAATTTTTGATAAATGTAGGTAGAACATTATAATCACAGGGCAACGTACTAAGTTAATTTGTGGCTAACCATTTGGCTAACTTTCCAAAAAATATTAGAAATTGTTGGAAAGTATATTTGTAAGGAATGTTATTATATCGGCCTTTAGCTAATATTAGCAACTAACAATAACCATTAAAATAACAAACCAGGTCTTAAGAAAGCTCGTAAAGCTTCTCAATTCTCAAAACGTTAGGACAGTCGTTGCGAACTTGTTCCCTTACGAATGTGCTATGGGACGGAGATTCCGCAGGAATCGAGTACCAATCATTATTACAGCAGATATTCAAGACACTTTCCTTTATTGGAAGGTGTTTTTTGTTTTTAAATTTTATTTGTTATTTTTAATTTTATATAGTATACTTAAAAAATATAAGAAGGAGAGTGAGTAAATGGGAAATATGTCAGACGGTTTTTCAAGTATACTATACATGGTATTTGTAATTATTTTTATTGTAGGTATGTGGAAACTTTTTGAAAAGGCTGGTGAAGCTGGGTGGAAGTCACTGATCCCTATTTATCAACTATATATTCAATTTAAAATTGTATACGGTAATGGATGGAAAGTGTTATGGCTATTAGTTCCGCTAGCAAATATCTATTTTATCATCATGTTTTGTTTAGACTTAGCAAAAGTGTTTGGAAAGGGTGTTGGATATGGTCTCGGGCTTCTTTTCGGATTCCCACTTTTTTCAGTAATTTTAGGCTTTGATGATTCAGAATATTTGGGACCAAAACGTAAATAAATGATGCACCTATTTTTATTATATGAATATCATTTATACTTAAACATCTTCCGTTAGGGAGATATCAGTATGTAGATAAAACCCTCTAGATCACAACTTATAGTGATTTAGAGGGCTTTTTTATGTATAATAAAAAGAAAATGGGTGATTTCCATGATGTCAGTTAATGCCGATAGTAAAACATTTGAAGCACGTAATCAGATCGCTTTTCATGCCCTTGAAGAACTCGTTCTTGAAGACCATCTTCTGAGAAAAATTGATCGCCCTATAAATTTTTCATTCAACTATGCTTTAGTAGAAGATGTCTATTGTTTGGATAGTGGACGTCCATGTTTTGATCCGATTACGCTTATCAAAATCTCATCATTCAACATCTCTAAGGTATTCTAAGCATGCGCCAAACCATTCAAGAAATTCAAGTGAATGTTGCTTATCGCTGGTTCTTAGGATTATCTCTCACGGATTCAGTGCCCCATTTTTCAACCTTTGGAAAGAATTACAAGTGGCGTTTTGAAGGAACAAGTATCGCCCAACAGATTTTTAGCCAGATACTCACGCAGTGTTTGGAGGCAGGAGTAGTCGATACCCAAGCAGTTTTTATGGATGTACTCACGTCAAAGCTTGTGCGAATGGCCGGAAATATACCAACGAAGAAGTGCCGGTACAAGCCAAATGGTTGGCAGATGAAATGCTGGAAGCTGTTCAAGCAGATCGGATGATTCATAGAAAAAAGTCGCTAAAAAACACAAAAAAGGAGACCTTAATAAAGTCCCAAACAATCAGTCCCAATGATCCGGAGGTAGGGTGGTTTCATAAAGGGGACCATGGCCAAGTTTTTGCCTATACTATTCAAACAGCTTGCGATCGCAAGGGGATGGGTATTAGCTTATAGTGTCCATTCAGGAAATACCTACGATACACTGGCTTTCCCCTTCTTATTTGAAAAAATCCCTTCTTTTAATCCGACTTATTTAATAGCAGATGCAGGGTACACAACGCCTATCAATGCACATTTTCTATAAAAATATGAAAATACACTGGTGTTCCTTATACGCGACCAAGACGCAAACTAAAAATAGAGATGTTGCTTATGACGCGTGCTATAATTGTTATTTAGATATAAATTGCAAATACAACTTAGCCACCTAGTACAAAGGAGTCCTCGCCCATGAGAAGTGTGAGTTCAATG
>NZ_JBNUPF010000028.1:0-18937 GCF_050409565.1 Facklamia sp. P12955 | reverse complement strand
CAATAAGCATGTACCACTTGTGACGACTATTGAAGGGGTAAAAACCTGGGACGATGCCAACAATCAAGATGGTATACGTCCAGCAGAAATCACGGTGAACCTCTTAGCAAACGGTGAAAAAGTAGCGGAACAAACCGTTACAGCAGACGATGAGTGGGCCTATAGCTTTAGCAATCTACCTGTTAATAAAGCAGGTAAGGCTATCACCTATACTGTAGCGGAAGAAGCGGTTGAAGGCTATGAAGCCATTGTCAACGGCTACAATATTACCAATAAGCATGTACCTTCTCAACCGGGAATAAATGAAGAGGATAAAGGGGGGAAAGATTCTAATCAGAACCCTTTACCAAAAACAGGTGAAGAAAACCAATTAATTATGTCACTTGTCGCAGGGCTCAATCTATTTGTTGGGTTAATAGTTTTAACTTACAAAAGAAGAAAAGGATAATAATACTTAGTAGTTACGTTATGTAAAGGATGAGAAAAGAGCCTAATTCATCCAAAGCATATACTCTATGTCAATGAATATTGAGGCTCTATAATAAATAGGGTTGATGGAAGAAAAAACACTTCCTTCAACCCTATTTTTTGGTACATAAAAACACAGAAGTCCGATCTATTAAAAGTGGTAACTAAAATAGAAAGGACTCTGTGCTATGACTCATGATATACGAAAATTACTCCATATAAAAGACCCTAACGTAAAATTATCTGATAATTGTGGGTGAATTGTAAAATGAACTTAGCCATTTAAAATACAAGAAGAGCCAGTGAGTCTGCTAATCTATGTAGTAACAACACAAACATAGATTAGCAGACTCTACATGGCTCAAACCGAGCAATCGCTCGATTACTCGGACGTTCACCACAGACCATTCATATAAAAGTGAAACGTAGCATGGTTACTCAAAAATGCAAACAATCCGCAAAAGGAAAGACCTTTATCTACTTCTGGGATGTCTACAGTGCTGTTACTGGGCAAACGGCATATGACCACTTGCACGATGAAACGGGTCGACAAGCTAAATGGATTACTAATAAGGACTTCATCGATTGGGTGGATGAAAAGATACTCCATAAGGGGTGGAGCCCTGATGCGGTTGTTGTTACGCTAAGCGTCATGAATTATTCTGTAAAGAGTCGATTCCATGCACGAAAACGTTCGATAACTGGATCAATATGGGGCTCAAGCTAACGAAGAATATTGATTTGCCTGAAAAGGTGTCACGCAAACTGCGCAAGGCTTTTGAACCGGGTCCAAGAGGCCGCAAAATCCTAGGTAAGTCTGTTGAAGAACACCCTCAGAAAGTAGAAGACCGAGAGGAATGGGGGACATTGTAAAATCAATACCGTTGTGGGGGCCACGTGGTGAAGATGAACCAGCACTATTGACGTTGGTTGAGCGTCATTCACGCTTTGAGTTGCTTATTCTGCTTGAAAATCAGACAAGTCAGGCTGTTCATCAAGCGATCGCTCAGCTAATAAAATCCCTAAGAGAGGAAGCTGAGCGACTCTTTAAGACCCTTACAAGTGATAACGGTTCAGAATTCAGTTAGCTCACAAAAGCCGTATCCTCTATAGCTGAGGTCTATTTCGCTCACCCTTATTCATCCTGGGAACGTGGCACAAGTGAAAACCCACACCGTCTCGTTCGACGCTATATTCCTAAGGGGGGAATTTCTAGCTAGGTATACAGAAGTATATATTCATCGCATTCAACAATGGATGAATGCCATGCCTCGAAAGATATTAGGTTACGCCACGGCTCACGAAGTGTTTGTTAAGGCGAGGACTCCTTTGTTCTAGATGGCTAAGTTTTATTTGCAATTTATATCTGATAATTGTGTGGAAAAGATCAAAAATAAGCTTCAAATAAAGTGTGCACTGACCTATCCTGTTCATATGTGTCTTTGTTGCCAAAAGAAAGGAGTTGTCGTTAAAAACGGCACGCGATCCTCTAGAATCACCCATTTGGAATGTGCAGATCAATCTTGCTATTTATTTCTAAAAAATGTTACCTTTGTAGAAATTGTGGTCGCACCTTCACTGCAGAAGCAAAATTGGTTGAAAAAACTGCTTTATGTTGCGTGCCACTAAGCAGAAAAAATGCTAGCTTGACACCGGATACTTCGTCCCAAAATAGATTACTTCTCAAACCTAGGTCTCTCTTCCTACCGTTCGTCGTGTTAGCGATGCCCTCGCTTCCTCTATCCGTAAACATTCCTCAGCACTTCCGGATCATCTATGTAAGGATATATACTAAGTTCATGAATGACATCAAGAAAACCTTTATCAAGATTATATGAGTTAGGAAGAAAAGAAAAGGGGGAACAAACAATCATTAGTGGCTGAGTCCCCTTGGGTAGTATTAAGCCTATTTATCTCCAATCTGAACTGTTTCCTTTTTAAAGGAGATCTGCTTTTTAATCATCTAAAATTGTCAAATATTCTTTTAATAAAGTTAGTTATTGGATTATCTCTTCGATTTTCTAAAGTGTTTTTTTCTTGTTCGGTTTGAGACTCATTATCTTCTTCACCATCTATGGAAGTTTCATTAAGCTCTTCTTCAACTTTGGATTGAGTGACTTGATTAAGGGGTAAGTTTTCATTTTGATATAAATCAGGATGTTCAGCTAAAGCATCAAGAATCAAGGTTAATTGATCATAAGAAGAAGAATAACTTCCATCTTCTTGGATAAAGTTCCCCATGGATAAGGCAATAATTTCACGCCCATTTTCCTTGCCTGTCGCTACAAAACTATCTCCTGCACCATCTGTGAGACCGGATTTAAGGCCATTAATTCCTTCTCTTCCTAATGATTGACCAGGTAAAAGAGGATTAGGGGTATTAAAAACTTGGCTAAAGTCGCCATCTTCCTGGAAAACATAAGTTTTAGCAGAAGAAATATTTAAAATTTCTGGAAATTCTTTAATGACATTTTGAGTCATCAAAGCTAGGTCCTGAGCAGACATTGCGTTTTCATTACTAGCTAGAGACCCAGCCATACGCCAATCTTCAGGTATAAATTCATTAGGGACACCAGAAGTTGTGTATAAATCGAAATCTACAAAGCCCCAATTATTAAGTTGGTCGATCATCGCTTGAACAGCTGCAGTTTCTGAACCATAGATTTCTCGCATCAGTAAAGAGGCTGCATCATTCCCTGAACGCATAATTAAAGCATGAAGTAAATCATCTACAGTATATTTTTGACCAGCTATTAAAGGGGTGCTAGTTAACTCAGGGTTATCAGAGAGTGCTTGAGTTAGATCACTGGGAGCTTCAATTTCACTTGTAATTTTTATTTTCCCATCTTCAATTGCTTTATAAGTAAGATAGGCTGTAAGAATTTTAGTTGTAGAAGCAATTGGATAGGGGATATTACTTCCTCTTTGAGCTAAAATTCGATTTGTTTCAACATCTACCACAATGAAGGATCTTGAACTAATTGAACTATCAAAAAAGCTGGTTAGCTCCTCTGGGTAATCATCTGGCATGACGACCGTCTTGTATTCTTTGGCCTTATTAATATCTCTAGACAGATCAGGCAATTTAGATAAATTTTCAACTTGGGCTGAAATAGCTTGATTGAATAAATTGCTAAAAAGCATGACTAAAACAAGTTTTTTAAAAAATTTTTGCCAATTTATTGAATGTATAGGCATAGGCTGTCCTCCTTAAAATGGGTGTGACTAACGTTAAAACTAGTCAATAAACTATTCTTTATTATAGCGAAATCTCAATTTAAGTCCAATTGAGATATGAAATTTAAAAAATCAAAGAAGCATCAAATTTCGTTCACAGTTATGAAAAGCGCAATTTTAAATGTTGATTGGTAAAAATAAAAGAGATTACAACATAGTAATTTTTGATAAAATAGTTTTATTTATTGGGAGAAATTTAATAGAGAGACCACTCATTGATAATAAGGTTAAGTTTTCCCATAAATTGATCCACTGTCCCAATTTCTCTTTTCATTAGAACCAGAGCATAGATAGGGTGTCCATTTTCAAAATAAATAGCTGTACCGTGATAGGCATAATCCAGTTGTCCATATTTAGCAGCCATACCACCTTTGATATAAAGCTTAAAGTGTTGATCTTTTTCAGAAATGGATATGTATCTAACTAGAGGTAAATATTCTTTATCTTGGGCAATTTGTTTTAGTTAAACTAATAAAGTATTAGGAGTAGCATAGTTATATTGATCATAAAGACTTTCTGTCTTTTGACTAGCCCCTGATTTTTCAACCAAATCACGTTTAAAGTCTCCAAAATTGTTTTGATAATAATTAATCAGAATGTTTCAAGCGATGTTATTTGAATACACTAATAAATTTTCAATCAGCTCTTCTAATTGGTATTCAGACTGAATGGGACTATGGGTGTTTTTTTCTGCACCTGATTCAAAATCAACATTGCTGGCAGGCAATTGACTTTTCCAGTTAAGTTTTCCCTCTTCAATTAATTAGATGTAAAGAACAGCCGTTCCAACTTTATTGCTAGAAGGAGCATATTGGCCGATAATTTCGTTTAAAAAGTGAGATTCTTTAGTGAAAAATTATAGTAGGAAATGCCTAGACGAGAAGATGGGGAATTATAGTCATTTATTAAATCATTCACTAAATCAGTAACTGAACGATAGGAATCATAATTTCTTGAATAGGATGTAACTTGATGTTCTTCAATCCGATTTTTTCATCCATGCTGGTTTCTTGAGTCTCAATAGTTGTACTTAGTCTTTCTGACGCAGTTGTAATAGATTCTTCGCTATCAGAAGGAGAATGAGAGTCCTGCTGGCAGTCAACTAGAAATATCATAAAAAAGCTAATAAAAAGTTTTTATCGACATGAGCATTTCCTAAGATAATGTAAGAAATACGGTGTCAACCACATAAACATTGAACTTATTTCTAAATAACGAGTCCATTTAAGCTTTGAGATGAACTGTATTTGGTTAATAATAACTACTTTATGAATAATCTTCAAGATAAAATCTGTTTTTACTTAATGAATATATAGAGCATCTTTTGCTATAATAATAAATATTAGTCATGGAGGTGGATGGTAGTGAATTTGAAATCTTTGACTCAAAGTGAAAATCTTGAAGGTAATTTATTCTTATTGGTGTCAATTTCAGTCTTATTACCTTTTTATGTTGGTAGCGCTGTTATTTTTTTAACAACCTTATATCTTCTATTTCAACACCGTCGAGACTTGAGACAGATAATGCGCAAACAGAGTTGGTTATTTATCTTTTTGATATATAGTTTAATCATATCAATCTACTTTAGGAATTATATCGGAGTTGCCGTCACATTTGTTCTTTTTTTACTTTTTTTACTATTTAATTTTTATTTTCAAATAATTACTCCTCAGCTTTTTTTAAAACAGATAAAAATTTTCACATGGGGGTCTATCCCGTTAGCTTTGCTAGCGTTTGTAAGATATACTTACTATGTTTTTATGAATGGTTACGATTTATTTTATATTTTTAAGTATCATAATCCGCAAATTCGTGCAGAAGCAACGTTTTTTAATCCTAATTATTATGGACTATATATTGCCATGGTTTTAGTAATGGCTATTTATTTAATGGCGAAAACAAAGCGACCACTTGATCGTTGGTTATCGATGATAGTCATCTTCTTAAATTTAATTAGTTTATTTTTAACTGCTTCGAGATGGTCTATTCCTACTTGTATTGTAGGGATTGTCCTTATGGTATTTTTCTTAAAGCCTAAAATAGCATGGGGGATTGGTTTTGCTTTAGCAGGAGGTTTTTTAACTTTGTTTATAAAACCTGAATTATTACCTAGGTTTACTACTTTGGCGCATGCTTTTGATGACCGTTTTGCAATTTGGTATACTGGATGGCAAATATTTATAACAAGTCCCTTAATCGGAAGAGGGCCTATGGCTTATGTTACCTTTTATTATTTGTTTGCAGATCAAGGAAAAATGCATGCCCACCAGTTATTGATTGATACACTAGCTAATTACGGTATTGTAGGTCTAATGGTTTTAACAATGGCTTTTAGTCATTACTTTAGGAATGTAGTTGAACGAGTCTTCCAACCTAAAATTAGACTAGAATTAGGTCTCATTGTGTCAATATTAGTAATCGTTCTTTTTCACGGTATGATGGATGTGGGAATTTTTTGGATACAAACAGGCTATATCTTACTAAGTATTCTAGTGGTCCCTTTTTGTGTTCTCGAACAATTGGAAAATGAAGTTTAAAAGTATGTTGATCAAATAATTTTGAATACAAAATTCACCCACGCAACGTTTGTTGAAGAAGTTGCGTGGGTGATGTGATTATTATTGAATCTGTTGGTAATGGTACCATTCATTTACGCGTAAATTTAAATCCCCCATAAAATTATCGAGTGTACCCAGATCGTTGGTCATTAGCACTAGACTATATATAGGCTTTCCGTCTTCGAAGTATATACCTGTATCGTGATAACCATTACCATACTGACCATATTTAGTAGCCATTCCTTTATCAACGTACAGCTTGAATCGTTGTCCTTTTTGTGCGATTAACATGTAGTTTATAATAGGTTGATAGCTATCATCGAAAGCAATTTTATTAAGATAACCGATTAGCATATTGGGTGTCGCATAGTTCATATTTTGAGTTAAAGCAATCGGTTTATTATTAATGCCTGATAGTTCGATTAAGTCATTGCGATAATCACCATAATTTTCGTAATAATAATCGATTAAAATGTTCCAGGCAGTATTATCTGAATAGACTAGAAGGTTAGAAATCAATTCCTCTAAGCTATAATATGAGCGTAAGGGATTATTGGTGATTCTACCATCACCTTCTTCTAAATCCTTTTCGCTAGCAGGCAGTTGACTATCCCAACTTAGGACACCTGCTTCAATTAGGTCGAGATATAGGACGGAGGTTCCCACTTTGTTGGTAGAAGCTGCATGACGTGCTTCATTTTCGTTTAAGTAATAGGATTCTTCACTTACAAAATTTTGATAAGCAATACCTAGTTTAGAAGAATCAACGCCATATTCATCAATTAAATCTTCGATAATTTCTTGAACGGAGTCATATTGATCGTAATCTAAGGAAAATGATGAAGCGGCTGGTTGTTGTTCGGTATCATCTTCTTGTGTAGTTTCAATAGTTGTTTTTCCACCACTTGCAGAGGTGGTTTCTTCCTTATCGGTTGTTCCGTCATCTTCAACTATTGGTTTATCTTTTTTAACTGTTTCGGTACTTTCGTTAGGCTCTATGGAAGAAACTTCTAAGTCTTCGTTTGTCTCTTCTTTATCATCGTTTGAGTTGTTTTGCTTTTTTATAATTGCTTTTCTTAATTTGTCAGTTTTGGATAAAGTTGTTTCCCTACTCTCTTCTTTAGTAGAAGATATTTGATCATCTTCATCAGCAACTGACTTTTCAAGTGAGGAAGAAGGTTGACTTTGTAATGATTGAGAATCCTCTAATGAAGCTTGATTGTTAGATGAGTCAACTGAAGAGCTTTTCACTTCAGGGGATGAGGTATTTTGGCAAGCTGTTAACAGCCCTATCATAATCGTTCCTATTATAATTTTTTTTAAGTCCATTAAAAAAACTCCTAATATTTAGATTTCTGCAGTATTATATCATCAATTATGATTAATAGCTAAAGGAAATTTGCGCTCTAAGAATTTGAGGGCTAGACGCTAAGACATAAGCATGCCCATTTAGAAGCACCTTGTGTAACATATGTTTGACAACTCTAGACACTCTAGAATGCTCTAAGAATTTTAACTTGATTTATCAAATGAAGTGTGATACAATGTATAAGTTGAGAAAACAAGTAGAAACAAACCGTTTCTCGCCGGACATTAGAAGATGTAGGGCAAATCATTTATGGAGCAGAAAATTCTGTTTTTGTAAATTGATAGAGACGGCACGTATACAAACGGGCTGTTTTTTGTTTTTATTTGTCACTCATAAAAATTATGGAGGTGGACTCATATCGCTAAAGAAGCATTGATTAATGGGCAAATTCGCGCTAAGGAATTGCGCGTCATCGGTGATAATGGAGAACAAATTGGAGTTAAATCGCTACAAGACGCTTTAACGATTGCTGAATCTTTTGATTTGGACCTCGTGCTCGTTTCACCGCAAGCTAATCCGCCAGTTGCACGGATTATGGATTACGGTAAATATCGCTACGAGTTACAGAAAAAAGAAAAAGAACAACGTAAGAATACAAAAGTAGTCAGTGTTAAAGAAGTACGTCTCAGTCCTTCAATTGATGACCATGATTACCAGACGAAATTACGTCAAGCAATCAAGTTCTTGGAAAAAGGCGATAAAGTGAAAGCAAGTATCCGGTTTAGAGGACGGTCAATTACCCATAAGGATTTAGGTTTAGATGTTTTGGAAGACTTTATTGAAGATACAAAAGAAGTTTCGACCGTTGAGTCAAAACCTAAAATGGAAGGCCGTAGTATGTTTACCATACTCGCACCCTCGTCAGAATCATAATACGATTAATAAGTAGGAATATAGGAGGATTATTATGCCAAAACAAAAAACTCACCGCGGTTTAGCAAAACGCGTTAAGAAAACAGGTACAGGTAAATTGAAACGTTCACGTGCATTTACTTCCCACCGTTTCCACGGTAAAACTAAAAAGCAACGTCGTCAACTACGAAAATCAGCTTTAGTTTCTGCTTCAGATATGAAACGTATTAAGCAACAAATTTCAGCTTTATAGGAATAAAGGAGGAAGAAAATCATGGCACGCGTAAAAGGTGGATATGTTACACGTCAACGTCGTAAACGTACATTAAAATTAGCTAAAGGTTATTACGGAGCAAAGTCAAAATTATTTAAGACAGCTAAGCAGCAAGTTATGAAGTCATACATGTATGCTTTTCGTGACCGTCGTCAAACCAAACGTAATTTCCGTCGTTTGTGGATTACACGTATTAATGCAGCAGCTCGTCAAAATGATATGAGTTACTCTGTATTAATGAATGGTTTGAAAAAAGCCGGAATCGAAATTAACCGTAAAATGTTAGCAGATATTGCTATCAATGATGCAGCAGCATTTACTGCTTTGGTTGAGGAAGCCAAAAAAGCATTAGTTTAAAAAATAGACTCTATATCAAATAGGGTTGATGATAAATTAAGGAGACTAAGCAGTTAATATCTGTTTGGTCTCTTTTTCTTTTTCTTCGGATACAAATTGTCTCGCGTTAAAAGATTTTATCTTTAAAATGACAATAGTTTCGGGAGTCATGGACATTGCGCTTAAGCACTTTAAATTTATTGATCACCCCTTAGTTAGTTCAGGATGGTTGAAGGTAATCTCAAGAAAGTTGTTGGGATTCCGAAGGTTCTTCTTAACCTAGATGATAGCCGGGAGGTTGAATTGTCACGGAGTAAGACCTTAAATGCTTTGTGACTAAATTTTTCTAAGGGATAGTGTAGCTTTTGTATCATTTGATAGGTGCTTTTAAACACTTGCTTCTGATTTTATAGGTCATTGTCCCTATTGTCGGTATTGTTCAAAAACAGTCCCCCAATATCTTTTGATTTATTGTAGAGCGCTTGTCTCTATGATGTACTTGATTTATCCAATGAATGTGCAACCGATTTAATTCAGGATTAAGGGATTGAACAACGATATGAAACCGTTCAATAATAATCAAAGTATTAGGGCTCAATTGGCAAGTTAAGGCAATGTAGGCTGTGTATCAGTCAATGAAAATAGTTTTTACCTTATTTTATTCATGATGACTATAACGGTAAAAGCACTTTTTTAGATATTTTAAGTGACATCTTCTACAACATCTATGACTTGATGGGGAATGACATTGCACTAGCAAAGCTTATAGCCCCCTTCACTGTTGGAATTGACTTAAACTTATCAAACAAATCTTTTAAAGGAGGGTCGGTGGCCGTTTATGAGAAACGGAAGCGAAGGCAATTATGACATGATGCACTTATAGATAGATATGTTTGATAAGCAATCATCTTTTTTGAGGGCGTGTGGGTTGTTAAACACGCTATTTTTGTTTGGTAGCACTAGAGATGAAACAATGTATCTACAAGGGCTTATTCTGAGCAGGAAAGTGTGGTGATCAAAGCTTGTTTGTTCAGACAAAAACAGACCTTTCCTAAGCCTTATAAGGAGCTAATAATAGGTAAATAGTTAGCCTTTTAATGACAGTCTTTTCCTTATGATAGTAGGAGCAAGGATGAAAAGGGTGAACAGGAGAACTTAAGGCGCAAGAAATATAGTGATTATTTTTGACTTGTGCGACTCAATTATGAGAGAAATTAATGTTTGGGTCTTTAGTATTGAGGACTGTTCTATCTTATTAGTCATGTACAGACTTCTTTCTATATAGTAGAACATGCTTTTAATACATTAAATGTCTGTGTTTTTGTGAATGATCCCTATAATTTATAGAATCATAATATGTTGAAGCCAAAGTCAAGGGAATCTTGATTTTGGTTTTTTGTTTTATATGGAAGTAAACATTTTGAAACATAATTAAATTTAAAAAGAATAGTTTCTTGATACTAATAGAAAAGTTATTTTTCTTTTACGTTCAATTAGTTAAAATTTAATTAGTAGGAAATTTTTAATCTGAAATTTAACCATAATACTGCTACAATTCACAATATTGTGTTAATATGGGATAAAGTCCATGTAATTGTGTAGATTATGAAAGTCCATATAAAGCCCCTTTTACGGCGCGATGTTTTTGCTATAAAACATACCTAGTAGATTTTTATAGAGGCTAAGAACATCTTACATTGAATAATGAAGAGTTTAAAGCATTATTAAATAATCGATAAAGGGGAATGTCTCTAAAACATTTAATAACCATGTTTAAAAAAAGTAATGAATAATTGACAAAAACAATTTATTCAAGCTGATGGTTACAGGTGATTCGAAGGGTGTCAGAGTCAACGGAATCGCTATGATGAGTCAGACTTTATAATTAGGATAAGCAAACTTTCACCGAAAGGTATTAGGAAGGAGTGATGGCAACTTTCACTTACGACATTTGAGCATTAACAGTGGAGGGAGAAAGGTCTCCTTCTTTCTATGCTGGAAAGCAACGTTTCCACTCTGGCGAAACAATTAGATTAAATGGTCCATGATGGGCATAATTGTTTGTTTATAGGTATTCCTTCTCCTTATCTAATGACCGATCTTTCTTACATTAAGTTATGAGAAGAAAATTAGATTATTTCTAAAAGCTGTCATATTCGCTTGGATAAATTAATGAGGACAAGCGTGAAACTGTAGGTTTTATGATTCAAAATGAAGAGAATAATGATACTTGCTCCTTTTTAAAACAACTCAAAGAAGGCGGTCTACAAGGAACTGAGTTTGTCATTTCCGATGACTATAAAGACTTAGTTGTTGCGATTCGCCAGTTGGTTACCAAGGCAAGTTGGCAAAGACATCAAATTAACTTCTTACGAAATATCTTTGTGACTATTTCCAAGAAAACCTCAAACTTTTTCGTGGAGTCTTGGAAAAATAATTTTTAATTTATGACTATCAACTTAGCACAGAGGCTAAAAAACACTGATTACTGATGGTATCGATCAAATAAAATATATTAAAGTCTGTGAGACTTTAGACATTGGTCCCTAAGTTGCCTTTTAATAGACTGTGATTCGTAAAGATCACAATCGATAAAAAGTACCAAACTTCTTGAAGGATATATATGACAATGGCTCAGTTCGATAAGAAAGCGTATTAAATTTGATCAACAAGAGACTGTTAAAACATTGCAGTGTAATTCACACAGGATTATGGGCTTGACTTAATATTATGGGTATAAAGACACTAATGTGAGAGATTTTATGAATTAGAAAGGAGTTATATGAAGAAATTATCAGCAAGGATAAAGTGAGCTTGAGCAAAAGTTAATAAGGAGGCGAATTGTAATGAATAAAAAAATAATGGTTAATTTAGTGTTGACAATGATGCTTTTGTTGAATATCGTTTTCTCACCACAAACGATGTACGCAGTTTCGCAGGTGTTTGATACAGATACTACTACCATGGTAAAGAATGAAAAAATTGTCGATGGCCAAGTGCTCGAAACTAGGACTAAGAATAAAGCTGGCGAACAAAAAGATGTGGATAATAACATTTTAAAGGATGAAACCCTTCTGGAAGAGATAGGAGATGATAATCTAAACGAAGAGACACAAGTGGATAATTCAAACAACTCAGAAGATGATGCAGAACATCTTCCTCAAAAGAAAACAGAAGTCCCAATGGATAAAGCGCCAGAAGGCATCAACAATATTGATCCTCCGATAGATGAAACGGCTGTAGAGAATGAAATGGTTCCTGAAAACGTTACTTTTAGTGTCCTTCAAGGCAACTGGGTGAAAAATGTTGTTATGACTGTCACCACAACAGACAATAACACATTCATTTTACCTGATGGGGAATCGATAACTTTTACTCCATCAGAATTAAATGCTTTAATACTTGATTATACTCTAGTTAGTCCTCCTAATACGGTAATAAATGCTGGGGACACTTATACTATTGTTTTGCCAGAAATTTTTGAAGGAAGTTCCGCAGCTGTTTCACTTCTGGTGGAAGGTACAGAAGTGGGTACTTATACTGTAACTAATGGGGAAGTTGCCATTCTTTTTAATGATAAGGCTAAGGAATTTGATGATTTAAATATAAACATAAAGATTTCTGGACAGTTCGATACAACACAATTGATTGAAGAAGAAGTTATTGAGGTTGTCATTCCATACGGTGAAGGAGGGTTTTTTACAACAACTATCATTGCTGAGGAAATACCTTATGACGGGGAAGATAAAAAAATAGCAGGACAACCCTATATTATTGATGAAAACGGAGAAAAAGTATATAAAGATGTAACTGGACAACCAGTGACAAACCCTACACATATAGATTGGACCGTTCGATTAAATGATAGTATGGCCACCGTTTCAGAGGCTACATATACCGATTATTTTGGTGATGATTTAGAGCTTTTACCAGAAAGTATCTTAGTTGAAAAGCTCATTCGTAATTACGAAAACCAAGTGATAGGCCAAGAAGAAGTAGTGGTTGCACCGTTAATAAGTGATTCGCGCTTTGAAATTGACTTAGGGTCAATTGAAGATGCCTATGATATTAGCTATACTACATTAATTAATCGACCGAATGGGGGAGGAGCTAAAACTATCAGTAATACTGGATTAATTTTCCTAGATGGTTCAGAAACTCCTGTTTCTGATAGTTTTGAGGGAACATGGTATGAAGATCTACCGACTATTACTAAACAAGGTTCAATCTCAGAGCAAGATCCCTCGATAATTGATTGGGAAGTTACTTATAATTATGGCCAGGAAGATCTTGGGACAGTAATTTTAGAAGATTTAATAAGTGGAGTGGACTCTCAAACGAAGAGTATTACAGAAAAAATTAAACTTTTAAAAGATACGATTAAAGTGCGTAAGGTTGTTCCTGATAGTAACGGCAATGTTTTAAACCCAGAAGATTTCACACCAGTTAGTGGAAGCTTTCCTTTAGAACTTAATGCTCAAGGACAAGCCTATTATATTACTTTTTCGACAGAAGTAGAATTGGGTGTTCAGGGGACAGTCACTAATATTATCTCTGATAATCTAGATCCACAAAATAGTGCAACCGACTCGGTTGTTATAAATACTATTCCAACTTTTGGTAAAGCTGGGGAGCAATTGGTAGATGATGAAGGTAAGCCATATATTGAATGGAAAATTACCCTTAATTCGCAAAGAATCAATATGGGTAGCATGACAATTCGAGATGTGTTTGATCAAAGTTTATTAGACTTTAATGTTGCAGATTTATCTTCATATGAATTATACCAAGATGAGATAACAACAGAAAAGTTAATTGATAATAGTAATTACTACATTCGTAATTATACACATAGCGATAATCGAGAAGGATTTGCTCTGACTGTCCAGAATGCAGGACCTCATAAGTATATATTTGTTTATCGAACATATTACACGACAGCAGGACTGCAAGAACCTAATATAGCTAATAATGCTGAACTCGTTTACTTATTCGGTGAGGAAAGTGGACCAGGAATTTCTTTTGATGTTAACTTAGCAGGTCCTAAAGCAGGAATAAAAAAAGTTGGTTCTTATGTAACTAGCGAAGATAAAACTGAGCAATTTATTGAATGGAAGATTACTTTTAATGAAAGTAATATTAATCTTACTAAACCAATAATTGAAGATAGTTTTAGTAGTGGCAATTATAAGTATGTAAATGATTCTTTTGAATTAACTTCTACAAATGAAGGTGCTTTGGCTTTTGATCCTACTGCATTAATAATGAATCCAAGTCAAGGTTTTACCTATCAATTTGGTACTGATACCAATGCTACTTATACTATTAAATATCTTACAACCGTAGATGACGCCAATAACCTCGACCAAATAAATAAAGTTACTTTAGATTGGCAAGGTGGTAAGGAAGAAGCAACAGCTAATGTTTATAAACGTCAAGCAGGTATTAATAAGAAAGCTAACATTGTGATTGATGCTGAAGGTAATAAACACATTAATTGGATTATTAATTTCAATACAAAAAAAGCCGTTTTAGCTAATGTAGTAATCACTGATCAATATTCTCCGTCAACAGCTGACATGTCTAATATTCTTCTATATAGAGACGGAGAGGAAGTTGATCCTAGCCAATACCAGGTCATTGAAGAAAGTCAAGGATCATTTGAACTTATATTAGGAGACATTGATGCAGTTCCGTATACGCTCACATATACAACTAGTCTTTCGTCAGGAGAAGAAGTAAATCTTATTCAAAACAAAGCGTTATTAACTTATACAAACGGGAGTGAGCTAGCCTTTATAAAAGTTCCGAGCCCTGCTTTATCGGTTAACAAAGAAGCAGTGAGCCTAGACAAGACTCCAGATAATCCTGTTATCTCATGGGAAATAACTGCGAATGCGAACACATCAAATCTCATTAACTTAGTAGATCCTGTTTTAACAGACACAATACCAGGCGATCAAGCTTTAATTCAAGATAGCATTAAAGTTTATGATCAAAGTGGCACCCTTATTACCGACAATCTTAATGTGACAATTAACACTGATTCCAATAGTTTCGTCATTCAACTACCAAACGGATCTTATCAATACAAAGTACAATATGACACGGAAATTTTGCAATTCCCATCATTTCATGAAAGTGTTTTGGACAGATATACTAATTCAACTACTTTATCAATGATATACGAAAAAGAAGATGTTGTCGCTAGTGTATCAGATACAGCCTACTTGGATTATTTTGCAAATAACAACAGTGGATTGGTTGCTAAAACAGGGACACAGAACCAATTAACCGAAAACATTGATTGGACAGTTACCGTGAATGAGGAAGGTCTGACAATCAAGAATCCAATAATAGAAGATCAACTTTCGGATAAACATAGTTATCTAACTGATTCATTTAAAGTTAGAGATAGCGCAAATAATCTTTTGAATATTAATGAAGACTATTCAATTACTTTCGCTGAAGATGACAGAAGTTTCAAGTTGACTTTAAACG
Source organism: Facklamia sp. P12955 (assembly GCF_050409565.1). Taxonomy (NCBI): domain Bacteria; kingdom Bacillati; phylum Bacillota; class Bacilli; order Lactobacillales; family Aerococcaceae; genus Facklamia; species Facklamia sp. P12955. Next base: position 3,342 of record NZ_JBNUPF010000028.1, on the reverse strand, counting down.
ATACAATAACGCAAGCTATTACAATTTCTTACTCCACACGATTAAATGATAATTTAATTGGTACTTATCAGGTTACTAATACCATTACATTAAAGGGCGGAGAAGAGAGAAAAATTATTAAAGAAACAGTTACTGAAACAACTGCTCAACAGTATCAATTTGGTGGAGGCGGAACAGGGAGAAAACTTGATTTTAAAATTCTCAAAAAGGCTAAAAGTGGAAAAGCTATACGAGATGTTGGATTTAAGATTGAAAACATAGACATTCATGGAAATGTCGATACGGTAGTATCGGAAGTATTTACAAGCGAGGAAGGTATTTATATTTCAGATAAATTGAGAGCTGGAAAATATATTCTCACTGAGACATCAACTCCTGAAGGTTTTAAAACACTTGCATCATCAATTTATTTTACAATTAACTATTCGGTTGACAATCCACAGTCTTACGAATTACAATTACTTAATTCAAATGGAGAAGTTGCCGAGATACCTAATGTATCAACCAATGGTAATGTAATAACAATCATCAATGAACCCAAAGAGGTTAAGACTCCGTTAAAAGCAAAGAAGATTTTAAGAGGTCTAAATTTAGCTGACGGACAGTTTCATTTTGAATTACTAAATGAGGATGGAGAGATTATTTCTCGAGCTAAGAACGATGTTAATGGTAATATAGTGTTTGAAGCGCTTACTTTTGACACAGTAGGTGATTACCAATATATGATACGTGAAAAAATAGATCAACAGGCAGGGGTAACTTATGATACAAATCAATATAATGTATTAATATCAGTCACCTACGATGAACAAGGGCACTTAGCAACTAATATCCAATACGAAGAGGATGATCTACCTACCTTTAAAAACTCTTATACGCCTAAAGTTGGAAAACTATCATTATTGGCTGAAAAAAAATTAGAGGGTCTTTCTCTAGAAAAAGACCAGTTTAATTTCCAAGTATTTAATGAAAATGAAGAAGTTGTTGCAACAGGTACGAATGATAGCAATGGAAAAGTTGTTTTCAGTGAATTAACCTTTGATAAAATTGGAGTATATAGGTATAAAATTGGTGAAAAGAAAGATAACCAGCTAGGTATTGCGTATGATCAAACAACCTATGATGTGATCGTTAAGGTAACCGATGACGAGAAGGGTCAATTACAATTGGTTGTAGAATATCCTAACAATAAGGTTCCTGTCTTTACCAATGTATATACTACTCAACCAGGAAAAGCTTCATTAATTGCTAAAAAAGAATTAACAGGTCTTGATTTAATAGCTGGTCAATTCAATTTTGAAGTCCTAAATTCTGATGATGAAATTATTTCGACAGCATCGAATGATATAGATGGGAAAGTAGCATTTACTGATATATCTTACGAAAATGTTGGAGAATATAATTACACTATTCGTGAAACCCAGGATGATCAAGCAGGTATCACTTATGATGATTCAATATATGATGTTACAATTATAGTAACTGATAATGGAGCAGGACAACTTGTTCATGAAGTGGTTTATCCTGATCAAGCTATCCCTGTCTTTAAAAATAGTTACACAGCAGCAAAGGGTGTACTTTCATTAGTCGCAGAGAAAAAATTAGAAGGATTAGACTTAGTAGCGGGTCAATTTAACTTTGAAGTTGTGGATACCAACAATGCAGTCGTAGCAACAGGCACGAATGATAGCAATGGAAAAGTTGTCTTTAGTGAATTATCATTTGATACGGTAGGCGAGTATGCGTATACCTTACGTGAAGTGTCAGACAATCAAGCAGGAATTACCTACGATGATTCAGTGCATGAAGTAGTAGTTACCGTAACCGATGATGGGACAGGTTTCTTAAGGTTAAGTGTCACCTATCAAAATGATGCAATAGCTGTTTTCAAAAATATTTATACTGAAATTTCAGAAAAGCCTAAAGATCCTGAAAAACCTCAGGAACCAGAAAATCCTAAAGACCCTGAAAAAACTCAGGAACCAGAAAATCCTAAAGACCCAGAAAAACCAGAAAAACCGAAAAACCCGGATAACCCTAAAAATCAAGAAAACACTAAGGATACTTTACCTATAACCGGTGAAGAAACTACTTATTCATTATTAGCTCTGACAGTTTTGATTATTGGTTTGATGATTTATCTTTTGGGTAAAAAAGGTTTAAGTAAGAAATTTTAGGAATAGATACCCTTAAGACATTTGTAGATTATAATTTACCGAACAAATGAACGTTATGGAATCACTTTTAAGGCAAGTAAAACAGACGAATCGCTTGATTCGTCTGTTTTATTCTTATAAAAGGGTGAATTTTTATGAAAAATAGCCTCCCAAAAGGTCTACTCTGTGAGACTTGAGAGGAAAATTTTAGGAGGGAAATAATTGTTGATAGTTAAGTATTATAATAAAAGTCATTCAAAAAACTATTGAAAGAAATAAGCGGTCAATCTCTGAAACGAAAGCCTCTCGACCTCTTATTTCAATAAATTAAAATGGGTAGAACATTTAACAGAGTGATCTAAATGTTGTGAATGTAATAAATCTAGATGATCAATAACGGATTCATAAGTAACATTATCCTCGAGCAAAATCCCTTCATCTTCACGGGTAGAATCAAATATCACAAGACTAGGGGTTGAATGAACACCCATGGCTTTAGCAATTTTAAGGTCATTAAAATATAATTCTCGTGTGAAATCGGAATAGAAATCCTCATAGAACAAATCTGAATCTAAACCATTGCTTGCAGCAAGGTCCATAATTAAGTTTTCGTTCAAAAGAGATAGATCGTGATAAATTTTTTGTTGTAAATCTTTTAAAAAGCATCTGCCTTTACGTTTGCCTTGAAAGTGTGCAGCTTTTACGGCTAAAGCAGCTTTATAAAGTTTACAGTAGAGGTCATTACGGACTGCTAAACTAGGTTGAATAATGCCTAAACGCTGCATAAAGTCATTTAAAATCTCTTCATTATGTATACAAAGAATATTAATGTCAATCTTTGAAGAAATTAATTTACTAGCCTTATTAATCTCTTGCTCGGAATAGTAGCATTTTCGCCCTAAAGGATTGACAAACAAATAAAAGTCAAAATACTTTGCCTGACCATTAAAGTGATAATCAATCATATAATTTTCCACACTATTCCTCCTTCGTATTACTTTTTCTTAGTATAAGCTTATCATAAACATAGTGTAATCTATAATAATACGCCTAGAGTGAAAAACCTCACAAATAAATAGTATGCCGTAAAATGATAGATATTTCAACCAATGAACAGTTATATACGAAAACCCTGTTAAACGTAAATGATAATGTCTCAAGAGAACACAAATCAAAATGTCCCACT
>NZ_JBNUPF010000027.1:0-26858 GCF_050409565.1 Facklamia sp. P12955 | reverse complement strand
AAGCCCTCTAAATCACCATAGGTTGGTGATTTAAAGGACTTTGTCTACAGTCTGAATCAAGTCAAGAAGTCTTGACTTGATTTTTTATTATGAATGACTAGAATTTTATGATTAAACAACTTCTTCTAGTTTTCTTTTAATATACAATTTCTTTCTGCTATAATTAAAAGGTATTTATGCTACTGAAAGGAAACAACCATGAATTTAGATAATATGAAGATCCCTAACCATGTTGCAATTATTATGGATGGTAACGGTCGCTGGGCTAAAAAGCGTTTTTTACCTCGAGTAATGGGGCATAAAAAGGGAGTCGAGACCATCAAAAAAATTACCATTCGTGCACACCAACTTAAAATCAAGGTATTAACGGTTTATGCTTTTTCTACAGAGAATTGGGCGCGTCCCAAGGATGAAGTGGATTACTTAATGTCTTTGCCAAAAGACTTTTTTGAATCCTTCATGCCTCAATTAATGGAAAATAATGTTAAAGTTACCTATATTGGTAATGCTAATCGTTTACCTGAAGAAACTAAGAAAATCTTAGATCGAGCAGTAGAAAAAACGCAGGATAATAGTGGATTGATTTTAAACATTGCTTTAAATTATGGTGGACGTCAAGAGATAGTCCAAGCCATTCAAAGTATTAGTCAGGCAGTTTTAAAAAATGAAATAAAGCCAGAAGAAATTACCGAAGAATTAGTTGATCAGTCTCTAATGACTCAAGATCTTGCTTCATACTCAAATCCAGACTTGATGATTCGAACTTCTGGTGAATTAAGACTCAGCAATTTCTTATTATGGCAATTAGCTTATAGTGAATTCTATTTTACAAAGGTCTTATGGCCTGATTTTTCAACTGAAGACTTTGATCAAGCGATTGCAGCTTATAGTGAAAGACAGAGAAGATTCGGTAAAATCTCTTAAATGTTAGAAAGGAGTAGGGATCAAAATGAAACAAAGAATCATTACAGCAATTATTGGGATCTCTATTTATCTACCATTTGTCATCTTGGGTGGGAAATGGTTTAGCTATTGTATAATGTTGTTGGGTGCAATAGCCTTGTACGAAATGGCTGAGATGAAAAAAATCGATTATTTAAATGAAATAGGCTTAATATCAACTTTAGCCTTAGCCTCGGTCCTCTTACCAGAGAAATATTTTGGTCCTATTTTTTCTGAAGCAGACCCCTTGATGATTTTTTATTTAGCAGGAATGTTATTGTTGATTTTGACGGTTTATAATTATCAACGTTTTAATTTTGTAGATGCATCCACTTTAATTTTTGCTTCGCTTTATATAGGTTTTGGCTTTCGTTATTTAATAATGATTAGAGACCTTGGTTTAACGACTATTCTATATGTTCTTTTGGTGATTTGGTCAACGGATACTGGAGCTTATTTAATAGGTAGAAAGTATGGGAAGAATAAGCTGGCTCCCAGAATAAGTCCTAACAAAACAGTAGAAGGAGCTTTGGGTGGCGTAGCAACCGCTTTTGTAGTCGCTAGTATTTACAGTCTCTTTTTTACGGTTGAAATAAAAAACCCACAATATCTTGGCTTTTTAACCATTCTTATCTCTATAGCTGGTCAGTTCGGTGATTTAGTAGAATCCGCCTATAAGAGAGACTTTGGTGTGAAAGATTCGGGCAAATTACTTCCAGGACATGGGGGAGTATTGGATCGTTTTGATTCAACAATATTTGCCAGCATCATGTTTGTTGTATGGAATAACTTTTTAGGTGTTTAATTAGAAATGGAGTAAGCGATGTTAAAAACAGTTTTAGTTTTCTTAATTATCTTTTCGATTATTGTGATTATTCATGAGTTTGGGCACTTATATTGGGCTAAAAAAGCAGGCATCTTAGTGAGAGAATTTTCACTAGGGATGGGACCTAAAATCTTTTCAAAACAAGCCGAAGATGGGACAACCTACACTATTCGTGCTTTACCAATGGGAGGTTATGTTCGTTTAGCTGGTTTAAATGAAGAAGCTGAAGTTCAACCGGGACAATCTTTAGGTTTAACTTTCAATGAACAAAATAAGGTTATTAAAATTAACCTTAGTGAGACTAGTGATATCAATGAACTACCTGTTCGATTAGATAAGGCCGATTTGGTAAATGAGATGACTCTTGAAGTTTATGAACAAGGGGAAGAATTTCTTAAAACTTATCATGTCCATCCTCAAGCAGAAATCATTGAAAAAGATGGAACCATTATTCGTGTAGCCCCCTTAGCAACGCGTTATGAATCAGTTCCAGTTTGGCATAAGATTCTCACTAATTTTGGTGGGCCACTTAATAACTTTATCTTATCGATTGTTGCTTTTGCGATAGTCGGTTTAATGCTTCCAGGAATTCCTACCACTACCAATCAAATAGGTCAAGTGGTTGAGGGCAGTCCTGCTGCAGGAGCTGGTTTGCAAGCTGGGGATCGAATCACTAAAGTTAATGAAGAAGAGACCAAAGATTGGCAAGGCTTAGTGGATTTAATTGCCCAATACCCTAAAGAGACAGTACGATTAGAAATTCAAAGACAAGACCAAGTCATTAAAAAAGAACTCCAATTGGAGGAGAATGAATTGGGATATGGTTCGTTAGGAATTACCGTCAGTCAATCGACATCGCTTAAAGATCGTTTGTTTTTTGGTTTTACAGCTACCTATCGAACTTTCATCATGGTCCTTTCGGCCTTGGCTACATTATTTTCACGTGGTTTTGATTTAAATATGTTAGGAGGACCTGTGGCAATGGCTCAGGCAACTAGCACGGTTGCTAATGAAGGCTTGATCGATATGGTTGCTTTTCTTGCCTCCTTATCCACCAATCTAGGAATTGTTAATTTATTACCGATACCGGCATTAGATGGAGGGAAAATAGTCCTGAACTTAATTGAATTAGTTAGAGGTAAAGCTCTCAGCCAAGAAAAAGAAGGTTTAGTTACCATGGTAGGGGTTGTTTTAGTATTGATTTTGATGATTGCAGTTACTTGGAATGACATTATGCGAGCATTTTTCTAGGAACAAAATCCCTGTCTTTTACGGGTTTTTTTAAGTGATGCATTGTAAAATTAAATGCGACACAAGTAAAAAGAAAGGATTCATATGAGCAAAGAAAAAACTTTATTCGATGTTTTATTGGAGCAACTAAACATTACAGATCCAGACATTCTAAGTGCATTAGCAGGAGGTCAAATTGAGCAAGTGGAAGTTTTAGCAGACAGCCAACGCTGGATTTTTCATTTGAGATTCCCACAGCGGATTCACCCAGACCTCTATTACTTATTACTAACTACTATGCGACAGGCTTTTGCTCAAATAGTAGAAACCGAAATATGGTGGCACTTTGATAAGGCTGAAACTGATAATCGTCAGTTAATTGAGGATTATTGGAAAAAAATAAAAACTGTTATTATGAATGAGACACCTTTTTTAAGAGTTTGTTTACAAGATGCCTCCATTTCTTATGATGCAAGTACAAAACTATTTGAAATAGGTTTAGCGAGTCAGAGTCAAGTAGATACATTTGATAATAAATACGATCACATAATTAAAAGACACTTTGATCAAGTAGGCTTTAAAGGAATAAAAATCATTTACTATGTTGATCAATCCTTAAGCGATGCCACTCATTTAACAACTAAGCAGCGTTTAGAAGAATTGGATCATCAAAACCTACTAGAAGCGATTGAAAATGAAGAGAAAAAACAAGAAAAGCAGAAACAATCAGTCAATATTAGTGAAATTAAGCCAGTAGGAAAAGACATCCCTAATATCACAGCTACTCCTATTATTGATTTGCCAGAAAATCAATACAAACAAGTAATCGAAGGTTATGTCTTCGCCAATGATATCCGTGATTTACGATCGGGAGAAATTTTATCCATCATGAAAGTGACGGATTATACTTCCTCTGTGGCTGTCAAATTAATTTCTGGACGACGCTTAACTAAGGAGCAAATTCATCAGTTTCAAGTAGGAGACTGGCTGAGAATGGAAGGGGATATGGTCCCAGATAATTATTCTGGTGAACTAGATTTTAGGCCTCGTTCGATTCGTAAGTTAAATCCTAAAAAACGTCAAGATAGCTTTGAAGGTCAAAAAAGAGTAGAGCTCCATTTACATTCTAATATGTCTCAAATGGATGCGACCAATAGTGTTTCAGATTATATTAAAACAGCGGCTCGATGGGGACATTCAGCTATAGCTATTACCGACCACGCTGGTGCTCAAGCTTTCCCAGAAGCTTATTATGCGGGTAAAGAAAACGATATTAAAGTGATTTACGGTATTGAAGCTAATATTGTTAATGATGGTGAAGCTATTGCTTATAATGAAAGTGATCATGATCTTTCAGAAGCTAATTATGTTGTTTTTGACGTGGAAACGACCGGATTATCCTCTGTCTATGATCGTATGATTGAATTAGCTGCTGTTAAGATGCACAAGGGGAATGTAATTGATACTTTCGAGGCCTTTATTAATCCTGGTCATCCACTTTCATCCTTTACAACAGAACTGACAGGCATTACCGATGCTATGCTAGAAGATGCACCAAGTGAAAAAGAAGTAATAGACAAATTTTTAGCATTTACACAAGACACCATTTTGGTGGCACATAATGCTTCCTTTGATATGGGCTTTATTAATCAAGCCTATGTGCGTCATGGCATAGCTATGAATAATTTACCAGTGATTGATACACTTGCCCTATCAAGGTTGGTAAACCCTAATATAAAAGGACACCGATTGAACAATCTTGCCAAGCGTTACGGTGTAACTTTAGAACAACACCACCGAGCTATTTATGACTCGGAAACAACGGGTCATATCTTGTTTAAGTTACTAGAACAAGCCAATGAGCAATATCAAATGACCCACCATAATCTGTTGAATAAAGAGATGGGTAAAGGTGATGCATATAAACAGATAAGACCTTTTCATGCTACTTTAATTGCTAAAAATCAAGCAGGTCTCAAAGATCTCTTTAAACTGATTTCTATTTCCAATGTGGAGTATTTTTATCGCGAACCCAGAATACCACGGTCTGTCTTAAATCAGTATCGAGAAAATTTACTTGTCGGTTCCGCTTGCTCCAATGGAGAAGTTTTTACAACCTTGATGCAGAAGGGTTATCAAGAAGCTAGTGAATTAGTAGGATATTATGATTATTTAGAAATTCAACCCCCTTCTGTCTATGACACCCTGATTGAAGAAACCTTGATTAGATCTCGTGAAGATTTGTTTAAGATCATGCAAGGAATGGTTAAGCTAGCCAATGAACATAACAAGTTACTAGTGGCTACTGGAGATGTTCACTACCTAGAAGAACGGGATTCGATTTACCGCGAAATATTACTCAAGTCTTTAAAACGCAATGCTAATCGCGACCTCCATTTCCCACCACTTCATTTTAGAACGACTAATGAGATGCTAGAAGAGTTTTCTTTCTTAGGAGAAGATTTGGCTTATGAATTAGTGGTAACTAATTCGAATAAAATAGCCGATTGGGTCGAAGACGACATTGAAGTGATCCACTCAAAACTATTCACACCAAATATTGAAGGCTCTGATCAAAAAATTCGTGATTTGGCCTATGGCAAGGCCTACGAAATGTATGGAAATCCTTTACCAGAATTAATTGAAAAAAGATTGGAAAAAGAATTACATTCGATTATCTCTAATGGATTTGCCGTTATTTATTTAATTTCGCAAAAGCTGGTTCTAAAATCCAATCAAGACGGCTATCTAGTTGGGTCAAGGGGATCCGTAGGTTCTAGTTTTGTAGCGACAATGACTGGAATAACCGAAGTTAATCCTTTAGTGCCACATTATTACTGTCCGGATTGTCATTACAACGAGTTTTTTAAGGATGGCTCAGTTGGATCAGGTTTTGATCTACCGCCTAAAGCCTGTCCATCATGTGGTAAAGATTTAAAGCGAGACGGACAGGATATACCGTTTGAGACATTCTTAGGTTTTAAAGGGGATAAGGTACCCGATATTGATCTTAACTTCTCTGGGGAATATCAACCGCAAGCTCATGCTTATACTAAAGTTTTATTTGGAGAAGACCATGTCTTTCGTGCGGGGACTATCTCCACCGTTGCACAAAAGACGGCCTTTGGTTATGTGAAGGGTTATCTTGAAAATACCATGACCCAAGTGCCTCAAGCTGAAAAAGAGCGCTTGGCTAAAGGAATTGAAGGGGTGAAACGAACAACCGGCCAACACCCAGGTGGGATTATCGTTATTCCTGAGTATATGGATGTTTATGACTTTACGCCTATACAATTTCCAGCCGAAGATATTCATTCAGAATGGCGCACGACTCACTTTGACTTCCATTCTATTCATGATAATGTGCTGAAATTAGATATATTAGGACACGATGATCCGACCATGATACGTTTCTTACAGGATATTTCAGGTATTGATCCTCAAGATATTCCATTCTCTGATCCTGATGTGATGTCTTTGTTCTCAGGTCCTGAAGTCTTAGGTGTCACAAAAGAGCAAATTTTTTCTGATACAGGTACTTTAGGGGTACCAGAATTTGGGACCAGTTTTGTCAGAGGGATGCTGACTCAGACCAAGCCGTCAACTTTTGCGGAGTTGTTACAAATTTCTGGTTTATCGCATGGTACGGATGTCTGGTTGGGCAATGCTGAGGAGTTGATTCAAAAGAATATTGTACCCTTAGCTAAGGTAATTGGTTGTCGTGACGATATCATGGTGACACTGATGCAATATGGATTAGAAGATTCCTTAGCCTTTAAAATAATGGAACATGTTCGTAAAGGAAGAGGAATTCCTGATGACTGGCAAGCTGAAATGCGAGCGAATAATGTTCCAGAATGGTATATCGACTCTTGTCTGAAGATTAAGTATATGTTCCCTAAGGCTCACGCGGCTGCATACATCATGATGGCACTGAGGGTGGCATACTTCAAAGTTCACTATCCTAAATTCTATTATGCGGCTTACTTTTCGGTAAGGGCATCAGACTTTGATATCATTGCCATGCATCAAGGCAAGGAAATGGTTAAACATCGCTTAAGAGAAATTATGGCCAAGGGAATGGATGCTTCAGTAAAAGAAAATAGCTTGCGAACTGTTTTAGAACTAGCGAATGAAATGCTAGAAAGAGGGATAACTTTCCAAATGATTAATTTGGAAAAATCAGACGCCACTAAATTTATTATCGATGGCGAGAGTTTGATCCCTCCTTTTAGAACAATTCCTGGTTTGGGAATAGGGGCCGCTAAATCGATTGTAGAAGCTAGAGAGCAAGCAGCCTTTATTTCTAAAGAAGACTTACAAAAACGTGGTAAAGTTTCGAAAACAATTATGGAATATTTAGAAGAGAATGGTGTTTTAGCTGATTTACCAGATGAAGACCAGCTGTCACTCTTCTAACTTGTTGATGAATAGATAATATGATATACTCTATTTAGCAAATTATTCGAGGAGGAGTGGGCGGAAACGCTCGCTCTTTTATTATTCAACCAAAATAAAAATGAAGAGGTGAATTGATGAGTATTGTGATAGACAAAGTTCAGCCGCTAGTGGAGCCAATTATCGCATCCTTAGATTGTCAACTTATTGATATTGAATATCTAAAAGAAGGAAAGCATTGGTTTCTCCGTATTTATGCTGATAAGGAAGGGGGCATTGATTTAGATCATTGTGCTTTAATTTCAGAAAAAATTTCTGAAGTTTTAGACACTATGCAACCAGATCCTTTTCCGGAAGCTTACTTTTTAGAAGTTTCCTCACCAGGAGCTGAAAGACCTTTGAAAAATGAAGATCAAATTCGGTCAGCCATTGGTGAATATGTCCACTTTGATTACTATGCCCCTCAATACGGTGAAAAACAACATGAGGGCGTTCTTTTAGATGTGACGGAGGATTATTATCTATTGAAGGTTCCAATTAAAACAGTCACTAAAGAACTTGAAATTAATAAGAAGGGTGTCGCTAAGGCAAGACTTGCTGTTAAGTTTTAGCAAGATGAGATAGGAGAGTTAAGTGTGAGCAAAGAATTAGTAAATGCCATGAAGGTTCTTGAAGCAGAAAAAGGGATAAAGCCTGAAGTTATTAAAGAAGCTTTAGAGTCTGCTTTGATTTTGGCCTACAAAAAAAATTATGATCAAGCACAAAATGTGGAAGTTGTTTTTAACGAAGAAACCGGCGATATTAAAGTTTATTCAGTTAAGGAAGTTGTGGATATCAATTATGATTCTACTTTAGAAATTTCTCTAGAAGAAGCTTTGAAGATTAATCGTGCCTATGAAATAGGAGACAAGATTAAATTTGAAGTGACTCCTAAAGATTTCGGAAGAATTGCTACTCAAACCGCTAAACATGTCGTTATGCAAAGAATACGTGAGGCTGAAAGAGATATTATTTATGATGAATTTATTGTGCATCAAGATGAAATTTTAACAGGAATCATCGAACGTTCAGATGCTCGCAATGTTTATGTGAACTTAGGTAAAGTTGAAGCCATAATGCCGGCTAGTGAACAGATTCCAACTGAGCAATTTCAAATGGATGAACGGGTAAAAGTATACGTAGTCAAGGTAGATAAAACTAGTAAGGGGCCACAGATTGTTGTTTCACGCTCACATGCTGATTTCCTTAAAAGATTATTTGAGCAAGAAGTTCCGGAAATCTACGAAGGTGTTGTGGAAATAATCTCAATTGCTCGTGAAGCGGGCGACCGTTCGAAAGTTGCAGTTTCTTCGCGTGATTCTAATATTGATCCAGTTGGAACTTGTGTTGGTCCGAGAGGATCTCGAGTTCAAAGTATTGTCAATGAATTAAATGGTGAGAATATGGATATCATTCAATGGGATGAAGACCCCTCTACCTTCATAAAAAATGCTATGAATCCAGCAGAAGTGATTAATGTTGTGTTTGATGAAGATAATCATTCTTGTATTGTTGTGGTACCAGATTATCAGTTATCCTTAGCCATCGGTAAAAAAGGACAAAACGCTCGTTTAGCAGCTCGTTTAACTGGTTATAAGATTGATATTAAGTCTGAGACTAGCTATCAAGAATATTTAATTGAACAAAAAGCAGTTGAATCAACTGGACAAGAAGAATTAAATCTTGCAGAGGATTTAGATAATCTTGAAGAAATGCTTCAAGAGACTTCCAGCCAGTTAGATGACGATCCAGCAGAAGCTGATTTAGAATATCGTGAATCGGCAGAGGAATCACTTGATGAAGAGCTGGAGCAAGCGTTTGAAGAAACTGAAGAATCAGAGCAAGAATAAGCACTTAATTTATTAACATCAAAGGAGGATGGAAATGAGCCAAGCGAAAAAAAGAAAAGTTCCCATGCGCAAATGTGTTGTTACTGGTGAATCTCATCCCAAAAAAGATTTAATCCGTATTGTGAGAACCCCAGAAGGTACCATTGAAATAGACCCAACTGGTAAAAAGAATGGACGAGGAGCCTATATCTCCTTGGATCCAGAGTTAGCCATACAAGCGGAAAAGAAAAAAGTTTTTAATCGAACATTTGAAATGGAGATTGATAAAGAGTTTTATCAAGAACTTTATCGCTTTCTAGACCACCAAAAGGCGCGAAAAGAACTACTATGAGCCCAGAAGAAAAACAACTCAATTTATTAGGTTTGGCTCAAAGAGCCTCTAAGTTAATTTCCGGTGACGATTTAGTCACTAAAGCCACAAAGAACAAAAAAGTTAAACTTTTGATTTTAGCGATTGATGCCAGTGATTCCACTAGTGATCGCTACCATCGTTTGGCTAGTGAAAAAAAAATAGCCATTAATCATCGTTTTACAAAATATCAAATCAGCCATGCAATCGGCAAATCACGCACAATTTGCGGCATAACCGATCGAGGAATGGCTGAAAAATTTTTATCTTATGTGACAGGAGAAAATACAATGAATAATCAATAATACAAGATAGGAAGGTGTTTGTATGAGTACTATTCGTATATATGAATTTGCTAAACAAAACAATATGACTTCAAAAGAAGTCTTAGTGCTTGCTGAAAATAATGGTTTTGAATTTAATAGCCATATGTCCTCGGTAACGCAAGAACAACAAGAACAATTAAAGAAAGCTTTACAAAATAAGAAGACTAGTGGTAAACAAACCAAAAAGGATGTTAAGAAGACGGAAGCTACTAAAGAATCAAATCAAAAAAACAATCAACACAAAGATGCCAAGCAGCGCAAGGATGAAGACAAGTCGAAAGCTTCTAAAAAGCCTTCTTCTCAAAAAGATTCTCAAGCACAAGGTCATAATACAAACCCTAACACTAAGTCTAAAAATCCTAATGAAAAGGCAGCTTCTAAGCAAAAGAAATCAACTGATAGTAAACAAGCTGTAGAGGGTCAAAAAGCAAATCAAAGCAATCAAAGTAATTCTTCAAATAAATCCACTGGTGGATCCAAAAGAAGTCGTGGCGATCGCCGTCGTGGCCGTCGTGGTAAGCAAAATAGTAACTATCAAAAAGAGTCTAAAGGCTTAACAGCTCGTAAGCATAAAGACCTTCCAGAAGCGTTCTACTATACTGAAGGAATGAATGTACAAGATATTGCTAAAGGTTTCCACCGAGATGCAACTGAAATTATTAAAAAACTATTGCTACAAGGGGTAATGGTCAATCAAAACCAGGCACTTTCTAAAGAAGTGATTGAAATTATCTGTTTAGAATATGGCGTTGAACCTATTGAAAAAGTTGTTGTTGAAGTTTCAGACTTAGATCATTATTTTGAAGAAGCTGCTGCTGATGATAATCAAAGCATTCGTCCACCAGTTGTTACAATTATGGGTCACGTTGACCACGGAAAAACCAGTCTCTTGGACTCCTTCCGCCATTCGAGAGTGACTGAAGGAGAAGCTGGTGGAATTACTCAACATATTGGTGCCTATCAAATTGTTTTAAATGATAAGCCAATCACTTTTCTTGATACGCCAGGACATGCTGCCTTTACAACCATGCGTGCACGTGGTGCAGATGTGACTGATATTACAATTATTGTTGTTGCAGCAGATGATGGCGTGATGCCTCAAACGGTTGAAGCGATTAATCATGCCAAAGCTGCAGATGTACCGATAATTGTAGCGATTAACAAAATTGATAAACCTGAAGCCAATCCAGATAAGGTAATGACCGAATTATCTGAACATGGTATTATTTCTGAGGACTGGGGTGGCGAACATATCTTTGTTAATATTTCAGCTAAATACGGGACTAATTTGGATGAGTTATTAGAGATGATTCTTCTGGTTTCAGAAGTTCAAGAATTAAAAGCTAACCCAGACCGTTTAGCTTTAGGTTCAGTCATTGAAGCGCGCTTAGATAAAGCTACCGGTGCCACTGCGACTTTATTAGTTCAACATGGTACCCTACATATAGGGGACCCAATTGTTGTGGGTAACACCTATGGTAGAGTAAGAACAATGGTCAATGATCAAGGGCGTCGTATTCGCTCAGCTGGTCCATCCATGCCGGTGGAAATTACAGGCTTGAATGATGCTCCTCAAGCAGGAGACCAGTTTGTGGTCTTTGAAGATGAAAAAACAGCTCGTCAAGTTGGAGAAGAAAGAGCTCAGAAGGCTCAAGAACAACAAAGAGACCTTAAGAAGAAAGTTACTTTGGATAATCTTTTCGAAACCTTACAAGAAGGTGAGTTAAGATCAGTTAACGTAATCCTAAAAGCAGATGTACAAGGTTCAGTAGAAGCATTAGCTGCTTCATTGATGAAAATAGATGTGGAGGGAGTAAAAGTTAATATTGTCCATCAGGCGGTAGGAGCAATTAATGAGGCTGATATTACTTTAGCTAATGCCTCATCAGCAATTGTGGTAGGATTTAATGTTCGACCAACTCCTCAAGCAAAACAACAAGCAGAAGAAGAGCAAGTAGATATTCGTCTCCATAATATTATTTACAATGTAATTGATGAAATTGAAACAGCTATGAAAGGAATGCTGGACCCTGAGTATGTTGAGGAAGTAACAGGGCAAGCAGTAGTACGTGAAACCTATTCTGTTTCTAAATTAGGCACCATCGCTGGTTCATTTGTTTTAGATGGCTTCATTCAACGCACGAGCAAGGTACGCTTGATACGTGATAACATCGTTATTTACGAAGGAGATCTAGCCAGTTTGAAACGTTTTAAAGATGATGCTAAAGAAGTAAACAAAGGATTAGAATGTGGAATTATGATTGAAGGCTATAATGATATCAAAGTCGATGATATTATTGAAGCCTATCGCATGGTCGAAGTTGAACGTAAATAAAGGAGTATGAAATGGTTAAATATCGTATAGGACGTGTTCGTCAAGAAATAATGCGAGAAGTTAATGATATTCTTCTAAAAGAGATTAAAGACCCTCGTGTTGAAGGGGTTACTATTACTGATGTAGAGCTTACAGGCGACTTACAAAATGCTACAATTTTTTATTCTACTTTAAGTGATAAAGCCGGAGAAAGACAAAAAACAAGTGATGGTTTGAAAGCAATAACAGGTAAAGTTCGCTCGGAACTTGGAAGTCGTTTAAGTCTTTATAAGGTTCCTGAAGTTAAATTTGAAAGAGACCAATCAGTAGACTATGGTAGTCGAATCGATTCATTATTAAATCAATTGCATGAATCTGAATCTTTTGATGAAGCAAGCTCAGTTCAGACGGAGCAATAATCTTAAGTTTTCACAAATCAAGAGCTGTTTTTTTACTGCTCTCATTAAATGAGAGGCGGTAAAACAGCTCTTTTATTCTTGTAGAATTAAGAATCTTGCTTGGAAGCAAGTGCCAATTAAAGTATAATCATAATTGTTATTAATAAAGGGGTTGGCTTGAATGAACGGAATTGTCGCTGTTTGGAAAGAAAAGGGCATGACGAGTCATGATGTAGTATTTAAAATGCGTAAGATTTTTCAAATGAAGCGTGTAGGCCATTGTGGGACCTTGGATCCTGAAGTTGAGGGCGTTTTAGTTGTCTGTTTAGGACAGGCAACCAAGTTAGTTGAAATACTAATGGATAGCAAAAAGATCTATCAAGGAGAAGTCACTTTAGGTCAAGCCACCGATACGGAAGATGCCCAGGGACAAGTTATTGCAAAGAAATTAGTAGAACAAGCCGTTGATGATCAAGTTATTGATCAAGCTATGGCTTCATTAACAGGCAAAATCAGCCAGATTCCTCCTTATTACTCGGCAGTCAAGGTCAAAGGGAAAAGACTCTATGAATATGCCCGAGCAGGTATTGAAGTAGAAAGGCCTGAACGTCAAGTATCTATCGACTACTTCAAGCGTTTAGCTCCGTCACAATATCACACCAGTGAAAAAAGGCAAACTTTCTCCTTTGAAGTAAAGTGCAGTAAAGGGACCTATGTCAGAACCTTAGCGGTAGATTGCGGTAAGTTATTAGGATATCCTAGCCACATGTCCCAATTAATGCGAACTCAAGCAGCGGGTTATCGTCGAGCGGATAGTTATCGCTTAGATGAATTAAGGCAATTAGCAGAAAAAGACTCCTTAAATACAGCTGTTCACCCCATTGAAACGGCAGTTTCTGACTATGCAAAAATCCAACTAAATCCAGAACAGTTTACAGACATTAAACATGGAAAAGTTTTAGACATTAATTATTTTAATGACAGGCTTATTGAACCAACTGCCTTATTTTATCAAGACCGTTTGTTAGCAATTTACGGCCCACATCCTAGCAAAGAGAATTTAATAAAACCTATTAAGATGTTTCCAATGGAAGGAGTTTAAGCCTTGCAGACAATTTATTTAGCACATCCTTACGATCAAGAACAACTATATGACCAACCAGTCGTTTTAGCTCTAGGCTTTTTTGATGGTGTTCATTTAGGCCATCAAGAAGTTATCAAAAAGGGGCGTGAATTAGCAGATCATTATCAAGTCCCTTTAGCCGTCTTAACTTTTAACCATACTCCTCGTCTTGTTTATCAACAGATCCATCCGAATCACTACTTTTATTTAAGTGATAACCCTCGTAAAATAGAACTGATGGAGGTTAATGGAGTAGATATTTTATATATTGCTGAGTTCACTTCAGCCATGGGAGCTCAGAGTCCACAAGAGTTCGTGGACAGCTACATGGTTAATTTGAATGCCGTTCATGTGGTGGCGGGGTTTGACTATACCTACGGTCTGAAAGAGATAGCTAATATGCAAACTCTGGTTGACCATAGTCAAGGACGCTTTAAAATTAGCGAAATTCCTAAAAAGACAATCGGTGACCATAAGATTTCTTCAAGTGAAATTCAATACCAGCTATCAAATGGTAATATTGATTTAGCTAATCAAGAATTAGGTTACATTTATGAAACCAGAGGACTTGTCATCAATGGCTTAAAAAGAGGGAGAAAACTAGGTTTTCCGACAGCGAATGTGGCAATGGATTATGGTCAGTTAACACCTGGCATAGGGGTGTATATTGTCGAAATTTGTGTTCAAGGCCAATGGTATATGGGCATGGCATCTATTGGATATAATATTACCTTTGATGATGTGAAAGAACTCTCCATTGAAGTTTATATTTTAGATTTTGACCGCATGATTTATGGGGAAAAGGTTCGTATAAAGTGGCATCATTACTTACGTGGAGAGATTAAATTTGATGGTATTGAAGGTTTGATTAATCAACTTGAAAAGGATCAAGACCATACACGGGCGTACTTTAAATAATCAAGGATCGATAGACATAATTAGCACTTTCGAATTGAGAGTGCTAATTTTTTTTAATTTTATGGGCACATTCCCTTGACAAAGGTGATGGAGGATAGTAAGATAGAGACAGTTAGCACTCGGTATGAATAAGTGCTAATAATGTGAGGTGATTGATCATATTAACAGCCAGACAACACCAAATCTTAGAATTAATTGTTCGCCTTTATGCAAATTTAGAGGCACCAATCGGGTCAAAGACTTTACTCAAGGAGAGTTTTCTTGATATAAGTCCGGCAACTGTTCGTAATGAGATGGTTGTTTTAGAAAAAAACGGCTTTCTGGTTAAGGCACATACATCAAGTGGTAGAATACCTTCTTATGAAGGCTATCGTTATTATGTAGATCGTCTGATCACTAAAATTGAGAATGATTCATGGGAGCAATCCTATGAAGCAGATCTCAAAGCAGTTAGCGAAATCTTCTTAAATCGCCGACAAGAGAATTTTAAGATGGCGAAAATTGCTGCGGATTTATTGGTCTCATTAACTGGATTACCTTGCTTGGTTTTTGGACAGAATAATGAAGAGCATCGAGTGGCTGACTTTAAGTTAGTGCTTTTAAGTAACCATCAAATAATGGCTATTTTATTATCGGATCAAGGACATGTGGAAAATAAAATGTTCCAAACCTTATATCCGGTTGAGGATGATGATTTACGTCAAATGCGTTCAATTCTTAATTCAGAATTGCGAGGTATTACATTAGAAGATGCTTATCAGCGGACTAAATTAACTATTCCGATGATTATGCAAAGACAATTGTCAACTTCGATTGATTTTTCTCCTTTAGTTGAGAAGTCAATTCAACAAGTTAAAGGAACGCGTTATTTTGTTTCTGGCAAGAATAATCTTTTTGATTGTTTGGATCAGCGTTATTCCAACAATGAATACAAAAAATTATTCAATTTGATTGATGGATCGAATGAATTATTTGATCTCTTTGAACAACGTCAAGATGGAATCGAAGTTCTTTTCGGACAAGAGTTTGCTCCGCAAGGGATGCGTCATTTATCTTTAGTGACGGGAACCTTCACACAAGACTTAAGCAAAATGTCTTTAAGTATCTTAGGACCTTCGACGATGCATTATTCACGCATGATTGTCCTTATGGAGCAGATATTAAAAGAATTTAATCAATAAAGGAGGTCATCAAGTGACAGAAGAAAATAAAAAGAGGAATGACAAGCAATCTTCTGCAGAACTTAACGATGAAAAAGAAAAGTTAGTAGAAGATGAAGTCATTGAAAGTTCAGCAGAAAAAAATCAGGATAGTCTGAATAATGATGTAAATGATGTAAATGAAGAAACTGAAGCAGCACCAGTAGAGGAAGTTTCTTCCATTGAAGATGAATTAAGAGAAAGTATTCAGAATTTGGAGGATCGAAATTTACGCCTACAGGCTGAAATTGCTAATATGCAACGATCTAATAGTCGTGAAAGACAAGAAGCTGCTAAATATCGATCTCAATCTTTAGCTAATAAATTAATTGATGCAATTGATAATCTTGAACGCGCTTTGCAAATTAAAGCAAGTTCAGAAGAGAGTCAAGCAATCCACAAAGGGATCCAAATGGTGTATGATCAAATCTTACAAGCATTTAAAGAAGAAAAAATTGAAGTGATCAATCCCTTAAACGAAACATTCGATCCAAATTATCATCAAGCGGTAACCACCCAACCAGCGGCTGAAGGGCAAGACACTGATATTGTAGTGAATGTTCTACAAAAAGGATACATCCTTAATGATCGCATCATTCGCCCGGCCATGGTAATTGTGTCCGCCTAATTATTAAGCACTTAGTTTTAACCAAAATAAATTTTTAAAGGAGTAGATTATATGTCTAAAATTATAGGTATTGACTTAGGTACAACAAACTCTGCTGTTTCCATTTTAGAAGGTGGAGAAGCAAAGATTATTACTAACCCAGAAGGAAACCGTACCACTCCATCTGTAGTAGCTTTCAAAAATAATGAGATTCAAGTGGGTGAAGTAGCTAAGCGTCAAGCAGTTACAAACCCTGACACAGTAGCTTCCATCAAACGTCATATTGGAGAAGATAACTTTAAGACTGAAATGGGTGGAAAGAGCTATACACCTCAAGAGATTTCAGCTATGATTTTACAACACTTGAAATCATTTGCTGAAGATTACTTAGGCGATAAGGTTGAGAAAGCAGTTATCACTGTTCCTGCTTATTTTAACGATGCTCAGCGTCAAGCAACTAAAGATGCTGGACGTATTGCAGGTTTAGAAGTTGAACGTATTGTTAACGAGCCAACCGCTGCAGCTTTAGCGTATGGTTTAGATAAAACCGATGCTGAAGAAAAAGTCCTAGTCTTTGACTTAGGGGGAGGAACTTTTGACGTTTCAATCCTTGAATTAGGCGATGGCGTATTTGATGTATTATCTACAGCAGGGGATAATAAACTAGGTGGAGATGACTTTGATAATAAAGTTATCGACTTCTTAGTTGAAGAATTTAAAAAAGAAAACTCTATTGACCTTTCTAAAGATAAAATGGCTTTACAGCGCCTGAAAGACGCTGCAGAAAAAGCTAAGAAAGATCTTTCTGGTGTGACTTCTACACAAATCAGCTTACCATTTATTACAGCGACAGCTGATGGGCCATTACACTTAGAAACAACTTTAACTCGTGCTAAATTTGATGAGTTAACGCATGACTTAGTAGAAAGAACTAAAGGGCCAGTTCGTCAAGCCTTGAAAGATGCTGGTTTAAGCAAATCTGAAATTGACGAAGTAATCTTGGTAGGAGGATCGACACGTATTCCTGCTGTACAAGAAGCCGTTAAGAAAGAAACTGGAAAAGATCCTAACAAATCGGTTAACCCAGACGAAGTAGTTGCTATGGGTGCAGCTATCCAAGGTGGCGTTATCTCTGGTGATGTTAAAGACATCGTTCTATTAGATGTTACGCCATTATCACTTGGTATCGAAACAATGGGTGGTGTATTCACTAAATTAATTGACCGTAACACTACTATCCCAACTTCTAAATCACAAGTCTTCTCTACAGCAGCTGACAATCAACCAGCAGTAGATGTTCACGTTTTACAAGGTGAGCGTGAAATGGCAGCAGATAATAAGACTTTAGGTCGTTTCCAATTAACTGATATTCCAGCAGCACCTCGTGGCATTCCACAAATTGAAGTTACCTTTGATATTGATAAAAACGGTATTGTGAACGTTTCAGCCAAAGATTTAGGTACTCAAAAAGAACAAACGATTACTATAAAATCTTCTTCAGGTTTATCCGATGAAGAAATCGAACGTATGGTTAAAGATGCTGAGGCAAATGCTGAATCCGATAAGAAACGTCGTGAAGAAGCTGATTTACGCAACGAAGTCGATCAAATGATCTTTACAACTAATAAGACTATCGATGAATTGAAAGATAATGATAACATTTCTGAAGATGAATTGACTAAAGCAGAAACAGCTCGTGATGAATTGAAAGCAGCTGTTGAAGCAAATGATTTAGAAGAAATGAAAACAAAACGTGATGCATTAAATGAAGTGATTCAAAATCTATCCGTTAAACTTTACGAGCAAGCTGCTCAACAAGCTCAAGCTGCTCAAGAAAATCAAACAGATGCCTCTGATGCTCAATCATCTTCTGATGATAATATTGTCGATGCTGACTTTGAAGAAGTCGACGAGTAATTAAGACATACTTTAGCAAGAGTCTAGGCTAAGTCCTCGACTCTTGTCTTTTATCAGGAGAATTAAAATGTGTAAGGAGGGACAAAATGGCAAATAAAAGAGACTATTATGATGTCTTAGGTGTATCTCGCGATGCCAGTGATGCTGACATTAAAAAGGCTTATCGTAAACTGTCCAAAAAATACCATCCGGATATTAATAAAGATGCAGGAGCTGACGAAAAGTTTAAAGAAGTTGCAGAAGCTTATGAGGTCCTAAGTGATAGTCAAAAGCGGGCTGCTTATGATCAATACGGCCATGCTTCAACGGATCCTAACTTTGGAGCCGGCTTTGGCGGTGGTGGTTTTGGTGGCTTCTCTGGTGGTGCAGGCTTTGGCTTTGAAGATATCTTTGATACTTTCTTTGGTGGATCTGCTGGAGGAGGACGAAGAGCCAATGCTCCTCGTAAGGGTAATGACCTACAATATCGTATTAATTTAACCTTTGAAGAGGCTATTTTTGGTAAAGAAACGACCATAAAATATAATCGTAATGAGGAATGTCATACCTGTCACGGAACAGGTGCCAAGGAAGGCACTGAGCCCGTTACTTGCCACAAGTGTCATGGCACAGGGACTATTCAGGTAG
This sequence comes from Facklamia sp. P12955, assembly GCF_050409565.1. NCBI lineage: Bacteria > Bacillati > Bacillota > Bacilli > Lactobacillales > Aerococcaceae > Facklamia > Facklamia sp. P12955. Next base: position 7,795 of record NZ_JBNUPF010000027.1, on the reverse strand, counting down.
AACGAAACTCTCCTTTTGGTCGTGTGATGACGCAAACCACATGTGATGTCTGCGGTGGGACAGGTAAAGAAATTAAAGAAAAATGTACCACTTGTCATGGTTCTGGTATAGAATCCGTTAGTCATTCTGTTAAAGTGACTGTGCCAGCAGGTGTTGAAGAAGGTAATCAAATTCGCCTCTCAGGTCAAGGTGAGGCGGGTTCAAATGGTGGACCTTATGGAGACCTTTATGTAGTTTTCCATGTTGAACCAAGTAAGGAATTTAAACGAGATGGTACGGAAATCTATTACACGCTACCCATCACTTTCTCTCAAGCGGCCTTGGGTGATGAAATCCAAGTTCCAACGGTACATGGTAAGGTGAAGTTAAAGGTTCCAGCTGGCACACAAACAGGGACCACTTTCCGCTTAAAAGGCAAAGGAGCACCGAGTGTTCGCTCAGGTTATACGGGAGATCAACAAGTAACGGTTAAAGTCGTTACTCCTTCTAAACTGACTGACAAACAGCATGAATTATTTAAACAGTTAGCTAAAGAAATGGGTGCTAATGTTAAAGAGCAAGAAGGTGGCTTCTTTAATAAGATGCGTGATATTTTTCATGGTGAATAAAAATAGGCTAGCATCAGGGTATTCAATATGCTCTGATGCTTTTTACTTGCTTAGAAAAGTTTTAAATCAATTGGAATCAAAATAAGATTGATTAGCTTCTAGATAGGAAATTTTAAAGAATAAATAAAGATTTTATTGAGTAGTTCATTTATTAAAATACCATAGTGAAAGAAAACTATTCAAAATCACTCATTTTTGATAAGATAGACCTTAGCTATTGATAAGAGGCTTGAAAAGGAAGTGAAGTCAAGTGAATATAGAAGAAATGAAGAATAGACAAGAAAGAATCCGTAATTTTTCGATAATTGCGCATATTGACCATGGTAAATCCACACTAGCTGATCGTATTTTACAACAAACACATACAGTGGCTGATCGTGATATGCAAGAGCAATTGTTAGATTCCATGGACTTGGAAAGAGAACGAGGAATTACCATTAAATTGAATGCAGTGGAACTGACTTATCGGGCTAAAGATGGCATTGATTATATTTTCCATTTAATCGATACCCCTGGTCACGTCGATTTTACTTATGAGGTTTCAAGATCTTTGGCTGCTTGTGAAGGAGCCATTCTAGTAGTCGATGCAGCACAAGGAATTGAAGCCCAAACCTTGGCTAATGTGTATTTAGCAGTGGATAATGATTTAGAAATATTACCTGTTATTAATAAAATCGATCTGCCTTCAGCCGATCCTGAAAGGGTTCAAAAAGAAATTGAAGATATTATCGGCATCGATGCCTCAGAAGCGGTTTTTGCTTCTGCCAAGTCAGGCATCGGTATTGATGAGATTTTAGAGCAAATAGTTGAGAAAGTTCCTGCACCAATGGGAGATATAGAAGACCCCTTACAGGCTCTTATTTTTGACTCTGCTTATGATGCTTATCGTGGGGTTGTTTTAAATATTCGAGTGATGAATGGTATGGTCAAACCAGGTGACACCATCCGTCTAATGAGTAATGGTAAAGAGTTTGAAGTGATTGATGTTGGAATCTTCTCACCGAGTCCTCTCAAAAGAGACTTCTTGATGGTAGGAGATGTTGGCTATCTAACCGCAGGTATAAAGACCATTCAAGATACCCGTGTAGGAGATACTATAACCCTAGCGGATAATCCAGCTGAGGAGGCCTTGGATGGTTACCGCAAATTAAATCCAATGGTTTTTGCCGGTCTCTATCCGGTTGACTCGGCCGATTATAATGACTTGCGGGAAGCACTTGAAAAGTTACAATTAAATGATGCTTCTTTACACTTTGAACCAGAAACATCGCAAGCCCTAGGCTTTGGTTTCCGAACAGGCTTTTTAGGTTTACTGCATATGGATGTTATTCAAGAAAGACTTGAGCGTGAATTTGATATTGATTTAATTACCACTGCTCCGTCAGTTATTTACCGTGTTGAAAAGACGGATGGGGAAGAGCTTTTGATTGACAACCCATCTGAAATGCCAGATCCAACAGAGATTGATAAGATTTTTGAACCTTATGTAAAAGCGACTATTATGGTACCAAATGATTATGTGGGCGCTGTAATGGAACTATCTCAACGCAAGCGTGGTAACTTTATTACGATGGATTATCTGGATGATTTCCGGGTAAATGTAATTTATGAACTACCAATGGCTGAAATTGTGTATGATTTCTTCGATAAGTTGAAATCATCAACCAAAGGCTATGCTTCCTTAGATTACGAATTAATTGGCTATAAAGAGTCTAATCTAGTAAAATTAGAAGTTTTACTTAATTCTGATGTCATTGATGCCTTCTCGATTATAGTGCATAAAGATTTTGCCTATAATCGCGGTCGTGCTTTAGTTGAAAAACTAAAAGGGATTATCCCACGTCAAATGTTTGAAGTACCTGTCCAAGCAGCTATTGGACATAAGATCATCGCACGAACAACCATTAAGGCTTATCGAAAAGATGTTACAGCTAAATTATATGGTGGGGATGTCTCCCGTCGTAAGAAGTTATTAGAAAAACAAAAAGAAGGTAAAAAGCGGATGAAATCAGTCGGTAACGTTGAAATTCCACAAGAAGCTTTCATGGCTGTCTTACAAATGGATGAAGAATAAAAGAATAACGGTTCATAAAAACCTATCTTTGAGAATTCAAAGATGGGTTTTCTTATTACTATAAAGCAATATTAATTTTCATTTTGAACCAATCCCTTTTAGAGAACGTAAGTAAGCTACTTTTATGATAAATAATCAATTAAAATCTTTTTAAATAAGTATAATAAAAGTTTTTGTTTTCAGAAAACTCACTGTCTTTTCATAAAATATTGAAATGCTACAAAGTGATGTGTATAATTTTAAATTAGAAAGCGCTTTGATAAAGGAGGTTATTGAATGATTGAAGGAATAAAAGGGGAATTAATTGTTTCTTGTCAAGCTTTAGAAGATGAACCTTTGCACAGTTCTTTTATCATGTCACGAATGGCCTTAGCTGCTAAAGAAGGTGGAGCTAAAGGTATTCGTTCGAATTCAGTTGAAGATATTAAAGCAATCAAAGAACAAGTCGATTTGCCAATTATTGGCATTATTAAACGGGTTTATGATGGGGCTGATGCTTTTATTACACCTACGATGACTGAAGTGGATGAGTTAATGCAAGCAAGGCCGGAAATCATAGCAATTGATGCAACTGCATCTACGAGGCCATACGGAGAATCATTAAGTGATTTAATGGTAAAGATTAAAGAAAAGTATCCCCAACAAAAGCTGATGGCTGATTGTTCAACCTTAGAAGAAATGAAAATGGCTGAACAAATTGGTTTTGATTATATTGGTACAACTTTGGTAGGTTATACTCAACAAAGTAAGAAAGATAAGATAGAAAGCAATGATTTTCAACTCATCCGTCAAGCGGTTGAAACAATCAACAAACCAATTATTGCTGAAGGTAATATTGATACTCCTGAAAAAGTAAGACACGTTTTAGAGCTTGGGGTACATAGTGTAGTAGTTGGTTCAGCTATCACTAGACCTCAATTAATTACAAAAAAATTTGTCGAAGCTATTCATAACCAATAGATTAATAGGGGGAAATAAAATGACAAAAAAAACAGCTAGAGAAATCAAAGGTATTATCTCAGCCCTCTTGGTACCCTTTGATTCAAAGGGCAAAGTTAACGAAGCAGGGCTACGTCAAGTAGTCCGTCATAATATTGATAATATGAAGGTAGCAGGGCTATATGTAGGAGGCTCAACTGGTGAAAATTTCTTATTAGATATGGCCATTAAAAAACAAATTTTTGAAATTGTTAAAGATGAAGTGAAAGACCAAGTGAAACTCATTGCACAAGTTGGTGGTCCCAATGTTTATGAAGCAATTGAACTCGGTAAATTTGCGACAGATTTGGATTATGACGCAATTTCAGCAGTAACTCCTTTTTATTATAAGTTTTCATTCGCTGAGGTTAAACAATATTATAAAGATATTACAGAAGCTGTTGATAATGACTTAATTATTTATTCAATCCCAGTTCTTACAGGTATTAATATGGGGATGGCAGAATTTAAGGAATTATTTGAATTAGACAATATTGTTGGTGTTAAGTTTACTGCTGCAGACTTTTTCTTATTAGAACGATTACGTAAAGCGTTTCCAGATGTACTAATCTATTCAGGTTTTGATGAGATGCTTTATCCAGCTGCTATCTATCATGTTGATGGAGCAATCGGATCGACATATAACGTAAATGGTTTGCGAGCTCGTGGCATTTTAGAAGCTGTCAATGAGGGCAACCATGAGAAAGCACTTAAGCTACAAAATGAGAGTAATGATTTAATTGAAGCAGTGCTAGCAAACGGTTTATATCCAACTCTTAAAAGTATTTTACAATTACAGGGTGCGAATAAAGGGGAGTTTTTAAGTCGTAAACCGATGGCTTCGATGACAGCCGACCAAAAAGAAGAAGCAGAACGAATTTTTAAAAATTATTTATAATTAATTAAAAAGACTTAGGTAATTAAAGAATATTTTATATAGCGTTATGCTTCACTAAGCATGTAAAATTGAAAAGGAGTTTAATAATGGCACAAGAAGGCTTTACAACAATCGATTTTATTATTTTAGTTATTTATTTAGTAGCTGTTTTGTTTGCAGGATTACTGTTTTCTAAGAAAGATATGATTGGTAAAGAGTTTTTCAAAGGAGATGGCTCAATCCCTTGGTATGTAACTTCGGTTTCTATTTTCGCAACCTTGTTAAGTCCGATTTCTTTCATGACTTTAGCAGGTAACTCCTATAAGGGAACTTGGCTATTGTGGTTTGCGCAATTAGGGATGATTATTGCAATTCCTTTTGCTATAAAATTTTTCCTGCCTATTTATGCCAGAATGGATATTGATACTGCTTATGATTATTTAGAGCAACGGTTTAACTCTAGACTTTTGCGAGCAATCGGTGCTATTTTGTTCATTATCTATCAAATTGGTCGTATGTCTATTATTATGTATCTACCCTCTGCTGCTTTAGCCACATTAACTGGAATCTCAGTCAATTGGCTAATTGTGGTAATGGGTGTAATTGCGATTATTTATTCTTATACTGGTGGGATTAAATCAGTTTTATGGACCGATTTTATTCAAGGATCTGTTTTGTTAGTAGGTGTTGCTGTGACTCTAGGCTTTTTAGTCAAGGACTTAGACGGCGGTTTCCAACCAATCATGAATTTGTTAGCTAAAGACAAATTTATTGCCCCTAACGAACCGATTTTTGATCCGAACCTTTTAAAATCTTCTATCTTTTTACTAGTTGTTGGCGCTGGCTTTAATACACTGTCATCTTATATTTCAAGTCAGGATATCGTGCAACGGTTCACTACCACTCAAGATATTAAAAAATTGAATAAAATGATGTTTACCAATGGTGTCTTATCTATTTTTATTGCGACTATGTTTTATCTTATTGGGACGGGATTATTCGCTTATTATCAATTACAAAATCCGAGTGATCCTGGCGCTTTAGTAGCTCAAGATCAAGTGTTTACTTACTATATAGCCTATCGTTTACCAGTTGGTATTACCGGTGTTCTTTTAGCAGCTATTTTTGCTGCCAGTCAATCAACTCTATCGACAGGTTTGAACTCTGTCGCTACCTCATGGACATTGGACATACAAGAGGTGATTTCTAAGAATTTAGATGACGCCAAACGAACTCAAATTGCGCGTTGGATTTCTTTAGGCGTTGGAATTTTCTCCATTATTATCTCAATTATTCTTGCACACTCTGATATTAAATCAGCCTATGAATGGTTTAATGGATTCATGGGACTCGTTTTAGGGGTTCTAGGTGGAGTCTTTATGCTAGGGGTATTCTCTAAAAAAGCTAACAAAATTGGTGCTTATGCTGCACTAATTGTTTCAAGTTTAGTAATGATTTTCATTAAATACGGTCTTCCTGCAGAAAAGGTAAGCATTTGGGTTTATTCGCTTATTTCAATAGGCGTATCTTTAATTGTCGGTTATCTTGTATCGATAATGGTTAAAGATGAGACATCGACTGCTCCAAAATTCACCACTGTCTATGATATTTCTGAGATTAAAGCGAATAATGACTGGTTGGTAAGACATTAATGAAACTTTATGATTTAAATCAAATAGATCAAATCAAGCGAGAAGCTATACTAAGAGTCATTAACTTTTAAAAGAAAATAATGACTTAAGTGATTGCCAGCTTGGCCCCATATGATTTCCGATGACTTTTATTTTAATATCTTAGAATAGGAGATTACGACAGATGACCATAGAGTTTGGCAAAGTTATCCTAGCTATTTTGATGTATTTGTTCCTATTAAAGGTCAGGAAAAAATTTGGCATAACGTTAATGGAAATGTTCAATGAAAAGATTATGTAGAAAAGGATGGCTGGCAAAAACCTCACGCTCAACCATTATCGGAATGAATCATTCAGCCTGGACAAATCTTAGTTTTTGATCGTGAAGATGTTCAAAATTGTTGACCAGATAGAAACAATTAAAAAAGCTGTTTTTAAGGGGAAATATGAACTGTGTAACATTTTAAGTAGGGAAAGGGCTAAGCGTCTTTTCCCTATTTTTAAGGTGGTAGGTAAGGTAAAAAATGAATAATTAGTAATAAGGCCATTAAATGATGACTACTCTAAAAATAGAATAAGATATATTATTTCTATCACTGTAATTTTGTATAAGAGGAAGTGAAAAAATGCATATACTAGCGATTGATATTGGCGGTACAACGATAAAAAGTGATGTTTATGATGAAAAGGGACATTCTTTTAATTATTTTAAAGAAGAGGAAACACCGATAGATTCCTTAAAAAAATCAAATCATATTATGGAATATGTTTTAAATTTAGTTGGTGAAACGATTAAAAGTCTTAAGCAAATCAACAAAAAGTTAGAGGGTGTTGCTATTTCTTCAGCAGGGGTAGTCGATCCTGAACAAGGAAAGATAGTTTATGCAGGTTATACAATTCCTGACTATGTAGGAACTGATTTTAAGCAAGCCATTAACCATCACTTTGATTTACCTTGTGTTGTTCTAAATGATGTCAATGCGGCAGCTTTTGCTGAATTTTCAATTGGAGCTTTTGCACGCAATAGTTCATTAGTTTGTTTGACTATTGGCACGGGTGTTGGCGGGGCTTTAATCCTTAATGGTCAATTGTATCATGGAGAAGGTTTTTCTGCCGGCGAAGTTGGTTACTTACCTGTTAATGGTAAAAGATTTCAAGATGTAGCATCGACGACTGCTATGTGCCAATACTTTGAACAGCTCACTGGAGAAAGTAATACTAATGGAAAAATAATTTTTGAAGCCTATAAAACTAATCATCCAGCCGCAATCGAAACAATTAACTGGTTTACTGAAAACTTTTCAGAAGGATTACTTCCAATTATTTATTTGATAAATCCAGAGTACATTGTTTTAGGAGGCGGTATTATGAATCAACATAAAATATTGTTACCAATTATTTTAGAAAAATTGGCTGCAAAAATTGAAAATAATATTTTTCTGCCTAAAGCTATCCTAGCTGCAAAGTATAGTAATGAAGCTGGAAGAATTGGAGCTCTTTACTACTTTATTAAAAAGTATGGAGTTTGTTCTACAAATTAAAAACTAACTCAAAACTATTCTTATGAGTTGACCCCAAAAGTTCGAGTTAAAAACTAACTTTTGGGGGTCCTTTTATGTCTAAAAAT
>NZ_JBNUPF010000026.1:0-29515 GCF_050409565.1 Facklamia sp. P12955 | reverse complement strand
AAGTAAAAAATAGAGTTGAGGCCTTCGGCCATCAACCCTATAAATTATAGAACCAGATATTTTAAGTAATGAAGACGAATATTTAAAGCTTTTAAAAGTCATTGGAAATAATCAAAGATATGATTTCTTAAGTCAACTTAATATTTATAGCAAAAATCCCAATGCCATTGCTTGTGCTAAGTTTGATTTTTGGAGAAAGAGATTTAATCGAACCGTTATGCGAGGGGAAAAAGGTATTCCAATTATGGAAGATTACGGTTTATATAGAAAAATAGACTATATTTTTGATATTAGTCAGACGGTATCAAGAAGTAAGGAAGTCAATGAGGTCAAATTGTGGTCGTTTAATCCAGAAAGACATGATTTAATTTTAAGTGAGATCCTAGCAGATAAGGGATATGGAGGAAATGACAAGCTATCAGAAAATCTTTATATCCTGGCAAGAATCTATGGAGAGGATAAAATCTATAGTCTAGCCAATGAAATGAGAATATCTGATAGAGACAGAGCTTCCTTTATGAATTTTATCTATCAGTCTATTTCCTATTCTCTAGCAGGACGATTTAATATTGATTACGAAGTAGATAAAAATTTAATAAAAGAAAATTATTTGCACCTAGATAGGATTTCCCTAATGAGTCTAGGCTATGTCGTTTCAGACCTTGTAGAAGAAATTATTGAAGACACTATGGAAAGAACCAGGAATTTTGAATTAAATCAGGGGCTGACAGAAATAGCTGGTGCAGATTATAATAAAGATAGGGATAAAAATAAGGGAGGTAGAGAAGATGTTATTCGACGAGATGATAAGGACACAGGAAATAAAGACAGAGTTTGGGCAGATGGAAACCATGGAAGAGATCGCCATGACAATCAGGGAGAAGACCCTAGACCAATTGGAGAAGGAGAAGGAATTTATCAAGGAGTTTCCCAATCCGACTTATTCAGTGATGAGACTAGACTATCTGGTGAACAGCGAGGAAGACAGCAAGTTTCAGATGTTGATGGAACTTTACGAGGACAAGCAACTAGTCAATCACTTGATGGAAACACAAAAAAGAGCGATCAGTCTATTGAGGACGGAAAAAGAGAACATGATGAAGGCTTGGAATTTAACCGAGACCATGAAGAAGAAGAGTCCAGAAGAATACCAGAAACAAGAGAAGAACATGATGTCAGCCTTGAAGGAGATAATCATCAAGGAGATAGTGGAGGGCTAGGAGAAGAAAATACTGAATTAGGAAAAGGAGCTGAACAGTCTTCTTTTTTTAATGTAGAAAATGATTTAGAGCCAATTATAGAAAAGATAGAACCAACTATCTTAGATATAGATCTATTAGATTACACTGAAGACCAAATTGAACAATTAGAAAGTGCCATAAGAGACTATAAGTTTAGTAAAGTAGATTTAGAAGTTCTTCTTGATCCAAGCCTTCCTTCCTGGAAGATGGAACAATTAAAATGGCTAGTCGATGATATGAATCAAAATGCTAATATAGACAATGTATATTTAAGAAGTCAGGCATTAGATTATCTAAAAAAATCAGAGATTGAAGACATATCAAAATTTATTGTCCTAAAAGATTATCTATGGAAGGGCGAGATTATAGTAGATCAAGCGAGAGCCCTTGAAAAAGAAATCAATATAGATCAAGTTCCTATGAAGTCATTTGTAGAAATACTTGATGAGGCAAAAAACTATAAGGAAAGAAAGGAAAAAGAAGAAGGGCTTGAAAATTTAAGCTTTGAAAAGAAAGATGAGATAGAAGAAGACTATTGGCTCATTGAATTTAATGAAAGGTCACAAACTTTTTCTAAGGATTTTGGTGGGGAAAGATTGTCTGTCGCTTTATTAGATGAGATTTCTGAATTAGATGAAAGAGTAAAAGCTCACAATACCCTTTATGGACTAGATGAGTATGGAGAGATGACTGATTCTTATGAGGGCTATCATAAGTTTTATTTTGACCACTATGTTAATGGAGAAAAAACGGAGCACTTACGAGTTGATATAGGGGATGGAAAGGAAGCTAACAGAGAACTTTTTGACTATCTATACAGTCAGATTGAGGACAAGTCATTAGATAAAGAGATAGCTTTAAAGGTTGGAACAGAATTTACTTTAGTAGAGCCTGATAAGATTCAAGATATAAAAGTTGAAGATACAGGAAATACTGTATTTCTTGATGAAAAAGAATATCCCATGTATCGAGGAAGTAGCTTTGAAGAAAGCCAAAAGATTGATAACTTACTAGATAGTGGAAATTATCCAGTCTTTAAGATAGATGAACACTTAAAAGAAGAAGTAAAGCTATCACTTGGTCAAAGGATTTATTATGACCATGAAGCCTATCTTATTAAAGAAATAGATGATAGTGAAGAAGATCAGGTAATTAAACTTGAAGCCTTGCGAGAGGGTAATCATTATCGACCAGTAATAAGCTTTAAAAATCAAGAAGATTTACTATCAAAAATTAGCCTAGAAAGACCAGACTTTATAGTAGGAGACCAGGTTAGATATCAGGACGATGATTATACTATTACAAATTTTGATACTAGTTCTGATTTAAAGACGGTAACCATTAGATCTCACACAGAATATCTAGGTGGCATGATTCGAGGGTCAAATGTAATTCCTTTTAGAGATGAGAAAATCCTTGAAGATTTATTTACAAGAATAGCAGATGAGAAAGAAGTAGAAAGTCAAGTCGTTGATGAAGAAGTAGTTGAAAAAGATCTTGAAAGTGAAGCTATAATTAAAAAGGATAAGAAAGAACTTATCTCTCTCACACCATCTGAAAGATTAGAAAGAAACATCAGTGCCATAAAAACTTTAAGGCAAATTGAAAAAGAAGATCGACCAGCAAGTAAAGAAGAAAAAGAAATCTTATCTAACTACCTTGGCTGGGGTGGTTTAGCAGATGTCTTTTATGATAATAAAGCTGGGCAGTGGGAAGAAGCTAGAAACTTTTTAAGGGATAATCTATCAGATGAAGAATATGAAAGGGCAAAGGAATCAACCCTAACAAGCTTTTACACACCAAGCTTAGTGATGGACTCTATTTACCAAACCTTGTCGGACATGGGCTATCGTAAGGGAAATATACTAGAACCTTCTCTTGGCGTTGGAGATTTTATAGGTTCACTTCCTAAAAAAATGAGTGAATCAAAAATCTATGGGGTAGAGCTAGATTCACTAAGTGGAAGGATAGCCAAACACCTTTATCCACAGGCTGACATTCAAATTAAAGGATTTGAAGAAACAAACTTTTCCAATAACTTCTTTGATTTAGTCATAGGAAACGTGCCTTTTGGTGATTTTAAGGTTAATGATAGGGAGTACAATAAAAATAACTTTTTAATCCATGACTATTTCTTTGCTAAATCCTTAGATAAGGTTAGAAATGGTGGAATCATAGCCTTTATTACATCCAGTGGAACAATGGATAAAAAAGATGAAAGTATTAGACGATACCTTGCAGCTCGAGCTGAATTTATGGGGGCAATCAGACTTCCTAATAATACTTTTAAGGGAGAAGCTGGAACAGAAGTAACTTCGGATATTATTTTTCTTAAAAAAAGAGATTCCATCATTGAAAGAGATGAAGACTGGATTCATTTAGCAAGTGATGAAAAAGGTTTAGTCTACAACAAATATTTTGTCGACCACCCTGAAATGGTCTTAGGTGAGATGGTAGAAGTTAGTGGACGATTTGGAAAGGAACTGACCTGTAAAGCAAGTGAAGAAAACTTGAAAGATTTACTAGAGATAGCCAGTCAGAAGATTTCAAGTGAACATATTTATGAAGAAATTGAACTATTAGAAGATGAGCTCATTTCTATGCCAGCTACTGATGATGTAAAAAACTTTTCCTATACCTTAATTGATGGAGAGGTTTATTACAGGGAAAACTCCCTACTCATTCAAAAAGAGGTAAGTGACAATTACAAGGAAAAGATTAAAGACTATCTACTAGTCAATGAAGCCCTAAAAGATGTTATTTACAAGCAAAAGGAAGATTTTTCTGATGAAGAAATTAAGAAAGCTCAAGCTAAATTAAATGAGATCTATGATGAATTTTCAAATAGACATGGCTTTATTAATAATCTATCCAATACTAGAGCCTTAAAAGAAGATAGTAATTTCCCACTTGTTTCATCCATAGAAATCTTAGATGATGAAGAACAATTTAAGGCAAAAGGCGATATTTTTACAAAAAGAACTATTAAGAAGGCAAAGGTAGTTGATCATGTGGACACTCCACTTGAAGCCTTAGTCTTATCGGTATCCCAAAAAGGTTATGTTGATTTTTCTTATATGGAAAGTTTGACTAATCAGACAAAAGAAGAATTAATCAATGACCTTCAGGGTGAAATCTTTTTAAACCTGGATGAAGAAGCAGGAGCTAAGTCCATTTCCTTAAATATTGAAGATGGAGATTTACCCTTTGCTGGTGCTAGTGGAGAAAACTATTATGCCTACCGATATGTAACGGCAGATGAATATCTATCAGGCAATATAAGAGAAAAGATTGGCATACTAGATAGTCATATAGAAAAAATTCAGTATGAACTAAACCAGGATGAGAGAAATAGGGTAGCAATTAGTCCAGACTATCGAATCTATAGCGTAGATGAGAAAAAGCTTCTAGAAAAGGAATTAGAGCGTTTAAACTATCAAAAATCTAGGCTAGAGGAGGTCATGCCAGAGGAATTAACAGCCAGTGAAATAAATGTAAGGCTAGGGGCAACTTGGATACCCGTTAAGGATGTAGAAAACTTTGTCTTTGAAACCTTAAAAACACCTAGTTTTGCTAGATGGGATATTAATGTCAAATTCTCCCCTCAAACTTCTGAATGGAATATCGAGGGTAAGAGTAAGGATAATTTCAATGACCTGGCGACCATGACTTATGGAACATCAAGAGTCAATGCTTACAAACTAATAGAAAACTCTTTAAATTTAAAAGATACCAAGGTCTTTGACCGAGTGACAGATATTGATGGGAAAACTCGCTCTGTACTCAATAAGAAAGAAACCATGCTTGCCAGCCAAAAGCAAGAGCTAATTAAAGAGAAGTTTAAGGACTGGATTTTTGAAGATCCAGATAGAAGACATCGCCTGGAAAAAATCTATAACGAAAAATTCAACTCGGTTAGAAATAGGGAATATGATGGTTCTAACTTAACCTTTGATGGTATGAATACAGAAATTAGTCTTCGACCTCATCAAAAAAATGCCATAGCCAGAAGTCTCTATGGAGGAAATACCCTACTTGCCCATGTGGTAGGTAGTGGTAAGACCTTTGAAATGGTGGCATCTAGCATGGAATCAAAAAGACTAGGCATGTGTTCAAAATCTCTTTTTGTTGTTCCTAATCATATTACAGGACAGTTTGGTCGAGAGTTTATGCAACTTTATCCTTCGGCCAATATAATGGTGGCTGATAAAAAGGACTTTCAACCTAAAAACAGAAAGAGATTTATAGGAAAAATTGCAACAGGTGAATATGACGCTGTGATTATCGGTCATAGTCAATTTGAAAAGATTCCTATGAGTAAGGAATATCAAGAAAAGCATATACAAGATGAAATTGAAAATATTGTTAATTTTATTAGTGATTACAAGCATGACAGAAATCAGAATTTTACCGTTAAACAATTAGAAAAAACCAAAAAGAAATTAGAAACAAGGCTTGAAAAACTAAATGATGACTTTAAGAAAGATGATGTGATTACCTTTGAAGAGTTGGGAGTAGACAGGCTATTTATAGACGAAGCTCACAATTACAAGAATTTATATCTTCATACCAAAATGAGAAATGTAGCTGGTATTGGACAATCGGAAGCCTTTAAATCATCTGATATGTACATGAAGTGTCGTTACATGGATGAAATGACAGGGGGTAAGGGAGTGATCTTTGCTACAGGAACGCCTATTTCAAACTCCATGACTGAACTTTACACCATGCAAAGATATTTACAGTATGAGGATTTGAAAAAGCATGGATTAGAACACTTTGACGCATGGGCTTCCACCTTTGGAGAAACGACCTCTGCTATGGAATTAAGCCCTGAAGGAACAGGGTATCGCATTAAAACCAGATTTTCTAAGTTTTATAACCTACCAGAACTTATGAATATGTTTCGTGAAGTTGCTGATATTCAAACAGCAGATATGTTAAATCTTCCAACACCAGAAGCAGAATTTCAAGTTTTAAAAACAGAGCCTTCAGAGGAACAAAAAGAAATTCTATCTTCTTTAGCAGAAAGAGCGGATAAGGTAAGAAACAATCAAATAGAACCTGAAAAAGATAATATGTTAAAGATAACTAATGATGGGAAGAAACTCGCTCTTGATCAAAGACTTATTAATCCCTTGCTTCCTGATCACCCTGATAGCAAGGTTAATGTCTGTGTGAAAAATGTCTTTTCCATTTGGGATAAGACTAGGGAAAACAAATCAGCCCAGCTCATATTTTCTGATATGTCCACACCAAAGGGAGATAGGGAATTTAATATTTATGACGATATTAGACAAAAGCTAGTGGAACTAGGTGTACCAGAAAAAGAAGTAGCTTTTATTCATGAAGCTAATTCAGACAAGCAAAAAGAAGAACTCTTTGCTAAGGTAAGAAAGGGTGAGGTAAGAGTTCTTTTAGGTTCAACGCAAAAGATGGGAGCAGGTACGAATGTTCAAAACAAGCTGATTGCTTTACATGATTTAGATGTACCCTGGCGTCCTGCTGATTTAGAGCAACGAGCTGGAAGAATCGTACGTCAAGGGAATGAGAATGACAAGGTGCATATCTTTAGATATGTAACTGAAAATACCTTTGACAGCTATTTGTGGCAGACGATTGAAAACAAGCAAAAGTTTATCTCTCAAATTATGACTTCTAAAACACCAGTAAGAGCTGCGGAAGATGTAGATGAAAGTTCTCTTAATTATGCTGAAATTAAGGCTTTAGCAACAGGTAATCCTTTAATCAAGGAAAAGATGGATTTAGACAATCAAGTAACTAAACTAAAAATGCTAGAAGCCAATTATAAGTCCAATAAGTATCGTTTGGAGGATAAGGTAAGTAAGAGCTATCCTAGAGAGATAAAAGCTACAGAAGAGCTAATAAAGGCGGTTAAAAAGGATATAGAGCTAGTAGAGCCTAAGTTAAGTGGAGAAGATAGTTTTAATGGGATAACCATAGCAGGAGAAAAGATTCTAGATAAAAAACTGGCAGGAGAAAAATTATTAGAAGCTATAAAGACTGTCAAGATGGGAGAAGAAAAAGAAATTGGTTTATATCGCAATTTCAAGTTAGAGGTTTCCTATAACTCATTTTTTAATGAATATAACTTTTTATTAAATGGTAAAGCTAAACATCAAGGTAGTTTTGGGACGAGTGCTGATGGGAATCTTACCAGGCTAGATAATGTCCTTGGTAAACTAGATGAAAAACTAGAAAGATTAGAAAACAAGCTAGAAACCACCAAGGAACAATTAGTAAATGCAAGGGAGGAGTTGAAAAATCCATTTGAGCAAGCAAAAGAATTAGAGGATAAAGTTTTAAGACTTGCTGAACTAAATAAGCTATTAGATATGGGTGAAGTGGAGGAACTAGAAAATAAAACCCCTCTTATGGAAGATTTAAAAAGAGCCATTGTTGAATTTTGTAATGAAGAATATGATAGCAATGATTCTTATGAAGACTTTGACAAATTGTATCCAGATCTAGCCCATGTTGGAATAGCCTATACAGAAACACCTGACGGAAGAAACTCTATATCTTATGAATTAAACCTTGAAGAGAAGTCCTGGTCGTTATATTTAGACGAGGACATTTTAGTATCAACAGAAAAGTTTGGAGAGGAGGGTATGACGGAAGAAGAAATCATTAAGGAAATGATAGGAAGTATCCATCAAGCAGAATTTAATGATCTGGTGTATATGGATTCAGAAGATTTAATGCAAGCAACTGGCTTAGCCATAGATGATGACGGTAACCTATATGATCCATTAGAAAAAGATTTAGACAATGATGGTATCCCTGATCGATATGACCACGATTTTAAGGATAGTGATTACTTTGAATCGACTTATGATGTAGAGGACAATTATCATAGTAGGGTGGATAGTAAAGAGCAAGTAGAAGATAAGCCATCTATCTTAGGTCAAATTAGAGCCTATCAAAATACCAGTAACGAAAACAAGGAAAAAGCAGTAAAAGAAAATACACAGGAAAGATAAGGGGCTAGAAATAGCTCCTTTTATTAATTATAGGAGGATGATTAAATGAATTACAAAGAAATGAGAAAAAACATTGAAGAAATGGCAGATAATAACTATCAGGACTTCGTAAAAGCGTTAATTAGCTACGAGAAAGGGATTAATGATGAAAAAGCTTTAGATAGTTTATATGAGGAGTTTATGGACAACGATACTCAAGGTTTATTAAGTGAAGAATTTGATTACTCGATAGATAATCTTAAAGAACAAGGCTTACTACAAGAAGAAGCTACCATAAAGGAAGAAAGAGATGACCTAATCAATGTTGTAGGAAATCTTATCAAAGATCCAGAACTATTAGAGATAAAGGATAATCAAGGAGAGAAACTCAAGGTGGCTAACTTTACCTTGGTTTCTAATGATAAGGAGGGAGGGAAGAATTACCACTCTTGTTCAGCCTATGGAGAAAAAGCAAAAGGAATGGAAAAGCTTAAACAGGGAGATTTTATGAAAGTATTTGGGTAAACAAAGGTAAGCCTTGGAGATGATGGAAAGGAATACACAAATATAAGAGTGCTATCATCAAAACTTTTAAAGGCAAAAGAGAGAGACCAGGATAAAAGTCCTAAAAAAGAATCCATACTTGGAGCAATAAAGAAGTACAAGGCAGAGGATAAGGGCAAACAAACGGATAAGTCAGATAAAAAAATAGAAGCAGAAAGATAATCTTGGCGGTGTGGTCTTCGGACTGCACCGTTTTTTTATTGCAAAAAAGTTCGATATTAGATACAATTGTATGGTATTAGAGAAGATTTGGGTATAAAAATACGAAGAGAGATGGAAAAAATGCTTAAATTAAGTTATAAAAAATTATTTAAAAAACTTATTGATTTAGATATGAAACATAATGATTTAATGGAGAAAGCTAATGTCAGTAGAAGTACATTTTATAAGTTGAAAAACTGTGAGAATGTAACAACTGATGTTTTATTAAAAATATGTGTAGCATTAGATTGTGACATATCAGAAATTGTAGAATGTTTGGAGGAAAATGAATGCTAAAAGTAGGGACTGTCTTTAGTGGGATTGGTGCTATAGAGCATGCTCTTCAACGAATGGGAATAGAACATAGTATTGAATTTGCTTGTGATAATGGGGATATTGATATAATGTCAAAAAAAATTGATTCAGATATTGATTCAATAATTGAAGAAATGGACTTTTTAAATCAGGAGGATTTGGAAGATGATATTTATGATAGTGATAAGATAAAGTCTCATTTTAATGAAGTTATAAATAAAATAAGAAAAAGTTTAGTTGATACTAAAAATATAGATCGATTAAAGAACGAATATATTCAAACAGGCTTGGCGAATGATAATCAAAGAAAAGCATATAAAGATTTTGAAAATAAACTTAATTACACAGAAAATAACATTTCTAAAAAATTTATTCTTATGCAATTGAGTATAAAACTAGAAGGAGATATTAAAAGAAGTAGTTTAGAAAATGATAAAAAAGAAAAAATGTTATTTCAATTTACTAATAATACAAGTTACAGAAAAATTGTTAGAGAAATAAAAAATATTAGTTCAAATCTTTCGATGTCACATGAAAAAATTAATTCTGAAAGAATTAGAGAAAAAGTTTTTGCATTAGATTCTTTAGAACAGCAAAAAGAATATGTTGATAATTTATATGTAGATCATTTAAATAGAAATAATGTTAGAAAGGCTTATTTAGCAAATTATGACATTGATGAGAGCAAGTATCATTGGAATGTATCTTTTTTTGATGGAACACATTTTAAAAATAAAATTGATTTGTTTGTTGGCGGTAGTCCATGTCAATCCTTCAGTCTAGTAGGTAAACAAAGAGGACTTGATGATACTAGAGGTACATTGTTTTATGAATATGCGAGACTAGTTCAAGAAATTCAACCAAAAGTATTCATTTATGAAAATGTCAGAGCAGTTTTATCAAATGATGAGGGTAGAACTTGGGAAACAATGTCACAAGTTTTTGATGATTTGGGTTACAAATGGAAATATCAAATATTAAATGCTAAAGACTACGGCATTCCACAAAATAGAGAGATTGTTTGTTATTGGATTCAGAAAAGATTTGAATATAACTGAATTTAATTTTCCCAAACCAATAGAATTGGAAACGACAATGAAAGATTATCTTTTAGATAATGTTTCCGGTAAATATTATTTATCTAAAAAAGGTGTTGAATTTGTAACTTCAGAAAAAAATTTGAGTAAAAGATTTACACAGATTGATGGTGATATTCAGCTCTGCCAAAAGAAAAATCAACAGTTTAATTGGCATGGAGATTTTGTTTTTGTAGAGGAGCAAGATAATCAGGAAGAATTAATGAAAGATTTAGAAAAATACTTCTTATCTGAAAAAGTAAAAAAATATGTATTGTCATCAGGTACAAAAGGGTTCTATTCAAAACCTGAAATAGACTTGGAGATAGCTAGACCTTTACTTCAGTCAATGCATAAAATGCATAGAGCAGGAGTAGATAATTATGTTACTACAGAAGGAAGATTAAGAAAATTAACTCCAAGGGAATCCTTAAGATTAATGGGATTTTGTGATAGTTTTAAAATTGTAGTTTCAGATACCTCTACTTATCAACAATCAGGTAATTCAATTGTTGTAGATGTCTTAATTGGAGTAATGGAGGAGATTATAAAAGCATATCCCAATTTGATAGGAGGTAATGTAAGTGAATAATATTAAAGTATCTATTGCAAGTAGCTTTGTAAAAAGACGTTTAAAGCTATTACATGAGAGGGAAATGGCGAGAGTAAGCTTTTTATTGGTTCAGTATCTGATGAACATGATTATGATAGTTTTTTTAATGATTATAGTAAAGATAACAGATATTATTTTTTAAAGAATATTCTTGTAGATTATCTTAAATATATGAAAGTTGAATATATTGCAGAAAAATGCAATGAATATAAAGACATTGATGCTAAATACTATGAAGATAAAATGAAAGAGGTATTACAACAGGAAGAAAAGATATTCTTTAGAATAGAAAAATTCACTGATTCTTCAAGATATTATATTAGAGCATCTGATGGAACAAATAAGATTTTTGATAAATTTCTAAGAGAAATTGCTTTACCAAGAATCACTGATTTAATCATAGAAAAAACAGGCAATGATTATAATTTTAAATTGGAATTAAATTTCGATGAAATTAAAGCTAGAAATGTTGATGAGGGTAAAAATATAAAGCAAGAAGTAGATGAAGAAATTGACCTGTCTACTAGATACAACGAGTATTTAACTAATGTTAAAAATTATAGTGAAATAACTGCAAACAAATATGTGCAAATATTAAAACAGTCGGTATTATCAAAATTTAAATTATTTGATTATGATCTCAATATATACACTATTTCTAACCTAAATGAGTTTAAAAAAATTGATTCTACCATTCGTTATTCAAGTAACTATAAGGATATAAATAATGAGGATTTTAGTAAATCTCTTAAAGAATATGCTAGTTTTCTAGAGTGGATAAAAAAACCACATCAAAGAATTTTCTTTGGTGCTCCAGGAACAGGAAAAAGTTACATGTTAAATAAGGAAGCAAAAGAGTATTTTGGAAACAATTATGAGCGTGTTACTTTTCATCCTAACTATATGTATGGCAATTTTGTAGGGGCATTTAAGCCCTATCCTAAGAAGACAGAAAAAAATGGTGAAATTGAAGAGACCATAACATATGAATATGTTGAAGGAATCCTTATGAGATTACTTGTAAAAGCGCTTAGTGATTCTAGTACAAACTATTTATTATTAATAGAAGAAATAAATAGAGCGAATGTTGCAGCTGTATTTGGTGATATTTTCCAACTGTTAGACAGAGATCAAAATGGAGAGAGCGAATATATTATAGCAACATCTAAAGATCAAAGATTATTTTTAGAACAAGCAAATGAAGAAATTGGTGATGATAAACTAAAGAATTTACTAGGTAATAATTTTGAAACATTATTCTTGCCAAGTAATTTTTATATTTGGGCTACGATGAATAGCGCTGATCAGGGTGTTATGCCTATGGATACTGCGTTTAGACGCCGTTGGGATTTCACTTATTTAGGAATTGATGATGCAGTAAAAGAAAATGAAGAAGATTTTAAAAAATATAAGATAAAAATTAGTTCTAACGAGATAGCTACTTGGAATGATTTTAGAGTTGCAGTGAACAACAAGTTAGCTTCTATGAATATACCTGAAGATAAATTTATTGGACCGTTTTTTATTTCAAAAAGTGTTTTAGAAGCATCAGATATTAGTCAATTAACAGAAATTGTGAAGAATAAAGTAATTATGTATCTATATGAAGATGTAGCAAAAGGTAGAAGAAATGAATTATTTGAAGAGAATAAATATTTGACTTATTCTCAAGCTTGCTCAAATTTTGATAAAGATGCAAAAAATTTATTTAAAAATGGATTAGATTTAAAGACGACTGTTATAAATCAAGAAATTGATGAAGACGAAACTAGTGAAGCTAACATGACTGTAGAATAGAGGTGCCTTGTGAAAGTTGAAATCTTACAAGAGTTAAAGCCCTATTCATTTAATCAGATAAAAAGAATTTTTAATAAGAGTGATGTTTCCACTGAGGATATACTAAAATCTTTAGGGATGACAAATATAGTTAGAAAAATTAATAAGGATATTCAAGAAACAGAATTAGAAGAGTTGCTTAATATTGAAAATATAGAAGTTTTTGAGAATGAATCGGATATTTTTGTATTTAAATTTGTAGGAATGATTGTTGTAGAGGAAGTTTGTTTAATAATTTATCCTAAATATCTTTCTGATTATAAAATAGATAGAGATAGAAATTACTCTGATTTAAGACAGATACTCAAAGTAATAAAAAAATATAAATTTAAAGAGCAAAAGATAGATGGTAGTGGATCAATATTTTCGAAATACAATTTACTATCGACAGCACTTGAACTAATTGAAGATTATCATGAGAATGGTTTATATAGAAATGACCAACAAATCATTGAAGTTAATGGTGATGGGGAAATTCTATGGGAAAAAACAATTAATGAATCTCAGGCTTATTTTTCCCAAAACAGACCTTTTTATTTGGATATTTTCAATGTTAGTCAGATTAATGACAAAGATGATTATTTTAGAAGACTTCATGCTGCTATTTTAACTGATTTAAGTAAAAAGTTAAAAGAAATATTTGATATTATTAACGTCGAATCTCTTTTGTTAACAGATGAAAAAATAGAAAATTTTGGTAGTTATGAATACATCAACACAAACATTGATAGAGAAATGAGAACTCAATTTGTAACTAGTCGTGTGGAGGTATTAAAGCTAATAAAACGATATTTGCTAGAGTCTGAATCCTTTAGTAGTAATCAAAAAATATCATTCTTAGGTACTTCTAGTTTTAATTTAGTTTGGGAAGATGTATGTTCTGTTGTTTTTGGAAACAACCTAAAGACACCATTGAAAGAATTAGGGCTTAAGTATAGCGAAAACGTGAAAAATTCAGCCTTATTAGTGGATGTAATTCCAAAGCCAATTTGGAAATCAAATGAATTTAATGTTGAGCATTCAGCAAAGAGAACATTAATTCCTGACATTGTAGTTGTAGAAAATGAAGGCATATATATCTATGATGCGAAATATTACAAGATTGTTCTTGATGATAAGAAGGTAGAGAAGCAACCAGGAGTGGAGGATATTACAAAACAATACCTATATGAGTTGGCCTTTAAAAATTTAGCAAATGAAAATAATTTAGAATTTAAGGAGAATAGTTTTATTTTGCCAACAGATAAAG
This sequence comes from Facklamia sp. P12955, assembly GCF_050409565.1. NCBI lineage: Bacteria > Bacillati > Bacillota > Bacilli > Lactobacillales > Aerococcaceae > Facklamia > Facklamia sp. P12955. The sequence continues at coordinate 15,437 of NZ_JBNUPF010000026.1, read as the reverse complement.
AAGACCCAGTACACATAGGAGAAGTTAGTCTAGATTTTTTGAGAAATTTAAATGGATTAAATCAGAGTAAAATAGACGTTTATTTAATGCCAGCAAGAGAGTTTTTCAAACGATATGTTGAGAGGTGAAAACAATGAAAATAAGTGCAAACTCAGAAAACTTTATAAAATTATTTACCCAACTTTCTACTGAAAATATATCGGAAAATAAAAGTGATGGTACTGTTTCTATATTTGTAATGCCAATTAATGCAAGGCAATTTGATTATGAATAGGTTGGAAATCATTTGTTAGAGTCAGTAGCAGATTATGCTTTATCTAAAAAATTTAGAGAAAAATTTAAGAATCAATCGATGAAAATTAGTAAAGTTGCAAGGAGTAGGTTCAAAGAGTATTCAAATAATGAAGGTGAGTTAGGAGAACTACTTTTATTCTGTTTTTTAGAAGGCCATCTAGGAGCACCAAAAATTTTAACTAAACTTGAACACAAAACTACAAGTGATATGTATGTTAATGGGTCAGATGGGATTCATCTACTAAAATTAGATAATATACATTATCAGTTAATTTTTGGTGAATCCAAAATGTATAAAACAGAGCAAGATGGTTTAAGGGAAGCATTTAATTCCATTTATGATTTAAATAATGAATTGTTACAAAAATTATAGAGGAGTCAGACAGAAAAAAATGAGTACAAAGAATTATCAATACTCTTTGATTTTGGATAGGAAGTAGAAATCATCTCTCCACTTCCTTATTCATATAACTATCATAGTTCTTTTGGTATAAAACAAGCTCAGAAAATTTGTCTTTATTAAGAGAATACTCTTTCATTAGGGTATTCTTTTTTTCTTGTAAGTCATCAAGTTTTTCAAGGATTTCTTTTGATTTCGGCAGGGTTTTGTACTTGCTAGACAGAGAAGTAGCGGCAGTAGTGTAGAGCTTTAATTCTGCTGAGTATTCTCTTTCAAAGCTCTTATCATCAGGATTATCTTTAGCGTACTTGTAGTGACCTCTATACTTTCTAACCATTTCTACTTCTTCCATTGTGGTAGATAAGTTCTCCATTTCTTGCTCAATCTTTTGAATCTTACCGAGTAAATCCTGTCTTTCATCAGCTATTTTTTCGACTAATAGATCTAACTCTTGTTTTGAATTAATACCTAGATTTCTAAGAGCAAGGACAGAATTAGCTATAGTTTTAAGATTGTGTTTTCTAGCCCAGTACTCATAGCCCCTATTAGCTTGAACCTTCTTATTATTTTTCAAGACTACAATATTCCCGACTCTCTTCTTAACAGGATGGATACTTAATTTTCTGTTCTCTTTAATTCTTTCTTTTAATCGTTCCTCTACATAATCCTCGCCAATAGTCTTAGCTCTAGTAAATCTTTTCTTATCCTTATATCTAAAAGCGATGTGTTTACCCTGCTTAATTTCATAGCCGAGATTAGTCATCTTCTCTAAAAATTCTTCCCAATCTTTCGACTGTTTTATCATACGGTCAATATCAAATTGTAGCTTTGCTTTCCAAGATTTCCCCTTATTAGCCATCTCATTTTCATACCAGGACTTCCCTCTAGTTTTATATTTTCTCTTATAAGATTCATAGTATTTATCAATGACAGAAAGTTTGTTTTCCTTACATAATTCATCACTTTGAAATCTAATTTTATGGTAAGATTTCTTATTTGATTGATAGCATTTACCTGTAACAAAATTTACATTATTAAAAATAATGTGATTGTGGATATGGTCTTTATCCACATGGGTTGCTAATACATACTCATATTCATTTCCCAAAATCTTCTTACAAAGTTCTTGCCCAATTCGATGGGCAGTTTTAGCGTCAGTTTCTCCAGGGAGGAAGGACTGAATTAAATGTCTGGCTAAAACTGTTCCTTTTGTATCGAACTGTTCTCTTCTAGCTTCAAACTGTTTATGAGCAGATATGGGATTACAATTAAAAGATGAAACAAGAATTTTCTCATCCGTCTTTTTATCATCAGTGATGTAATCAATGGCATAAGATAGAGTTTTTTTAATTGGATGTATTTTTGTAATTGCCAAATTAATCGCTCCTTTCCTTTGTTCTGCCAAGGAGTAGGGAATGGATTTCCCACAACTCTTTAGAAAAATTATCAAGATCTTTTCTAATAGATTTTATATCGTCATGATAGATAATACCTGTTTGATTGGTGTGTTTGGCAATTTGATTAATATTATTTGTTGCATTAGAAAGAAGCCAATCTAATCTAACAATCGGTTCTAAATCCACGACATAAATTTCTTTTTCTAAAATACTTTTTCTAATAAATTGTCCCATAGAATTACATTTAGACATGTCCATTTTCTTCTTAAAAAGAGCTAATTCCTCATCATCTAGCCAAATCTTTAGTTGATTTTTTCTTCTTCTATTTTCCATTATTATCTTCCTTTCTTTTGAATTTCGGGGTCTTAGGGTTCTCCCTAAAAGATTGCCCCAGCCAATAGTTTCCAATGAGAGCTTGCTCGAATTGTTGAAACTATTAGGCGAGGGTACAAGTTAAAATTGAATAAAAAAAGAAGCAGTCCTTAGTGGTCTGCTTCATCAATTTTTCGTAAGTGGGTACTCACTTACTGTGCTTGCTACTTAAATAAAAACATGTAGAAAGCATTAAGCCATATTCTATTTCATTAAGAATACTCTATCATATCTTTAGCTAAATGTCAGTGTCAAAACTCAGAGTATCAGGAGTTCAGCTATTGGTCATTTTTATCATCTTTATCTTCTAACTTTGCTTCAAGCTCTAGAAACTGGTCAAAGTCACTGGTATAAATCTTGTCTTGAATCACTCTGTATTTTTCAAATTCAGATAAGGCGTGTTGCTTGGCAAGTTCAGCAGTAACTTTACCAGCATCTTGTAAAATTTTACGATCCCAAAGTGTTAGAAAGCCATTTAATCGTTTCTCCCAATCTTCCATCGTCATAGGGATATTTCGAAGAGCCATATCTTCCGCCATATCTAAGTAGGCAGATACGATCCTTTGCATTTGACCCATTTCAGTTTCTGAGAGATAGTTTTTGGCAACGACAACATCATATTTATGAATCTTTTCCTTTGGACTTCCGTCCCAAGTGCTTAGTCCCATATTTTTCTTTTTGCTGTCCGCTCTGTCATAAATAACTTCAGCAGCTGTATGCCCATGAACAGCGTAATGAAGTTTATTTTGCACAGCCGCAAAGAAACGCCTAGTAGTTTTGGAATTCTTGTCATAGTCTAGGGCAGTAGCGTAAATGTCGGTAATTTTTTGATAAAAGCGTCTTTCTGAAAGACGAATTTCACGAACCTTTTCTAATTGTTTTTCAAAGTAATCCCTGTTCAAAACAGTGCCAAAGTTCTTCAGTCTATCGACATCCATCACCCAACCTTGGATGGTATAGTCTTTGACAATTTGGTTCGCCCATTTTCTAAATTGTACTGCTCTTTCATTATTTACCTTAAAGCCTACGGCGATAATGGCTTGTAAATTATAGTGGTTTGTCTTGTAATTTTTTCCATCAGAAGCAGTTATTCGGAATTTCCTAATAACTGAATTTAGATCTAGCTCATAGTCATTAAAAATATTTTTCAAATGCTCGTTAATAGTAGGAACGGTAACCCCGTAAAGCTCCGCCATCATCTTTTGAGTCAGCCAAATATTTTCATCTTCATAGCGAACTTCAAAGGTGTTTTCACTTTCTCCACTTGAAGCGATATAAGTTAAGTATTCGGCTGTAGATGAGCGGATAGGTAAGTCCTTATTTTCTAGATTATCTTTATTTTTTTTAGACACTTCCTTGTCTATATTATTCATGTTTGTCACCTCCTAGTAAATTTCATGATTTGATTTGTCAGTGCCATCAATATCTGTAAAAAATTTGCTATCACAAGGTATACTTAAACGATTGATTGGATAGCCCATGCGATACATTTCATTGAGTTTAAAAAACATAAGATTAATGTTTACATTGAATATACTAGCTAGTTCTTCATAACATCTGCCTTCTTTTATATGCTCAATTAATTCATCTTCATCAATCAGTAAGTGAGAAGCAAAAAGATTAGCTTCTAGTTCTGTTGTACTTGTTATATTAAAAAGTTCATACTCAATTATTTCTTTATTTTTAGCAAGATCATAATGATAAATATCATGACCAAGTTCATGGGCTAGAACCATATTTAATATTCGTTTATCAATAAATGGATTATAGAAAACAAATTTATTTCTAAGAATAACTTTATACATTCCTAGTAACTTTGTGTTTTCTTTAAAGGGGATTAAAGTAACTTTACGCTCCTCTAAAATGGTACGAGGGTCTCTTGTGCCATGATGAGCTATTAACTTTTTTACATCTTTATAAATCGTTTTTCTCTGTTTATTCACAGCCGACCCTCCTTAAATTACTTTTCTTCTTCAATCCTATATTTTCTTGGAGTATATTTTTTATTTTCTAACTTAGCCATATAAAATGCTTCCTGCATAGCGTTAAGAATAGTGGTTTTATCTTCATCTGGTAATTCTCCACCAGCCATTAAACCAATCATTCCATTGACAATTTCTTCAGCATCTTTTGCTCCTTTATAGCCAAATTCTTTTCGAACATTAAGTAAAAAATTTGTTTCAACTGATAAGAAATAATCCTTATCAACATCAAGAGCATTAGCAAGTTTTTCGTAGTATTTTTTTGTTCTAGGTAGCGTTTCACCGAGTTCATATCTTGAAATAGTTTTTAATGATATACCTGATTTATTTGCTAATTCTTCTTGGGTTAAGTCTTTATCGATTCTTAAATCTTTTAGTTTTTGGGCGAAGTTCATTTTATTTCCTCCTTTTAGTCACTAAAAGTCTCAAATTATCAAAATAGTCTTGACAAAAGCCTTCCAATGACTTAAAATTATATCAAAAAAGTCTTTCGATGACTATATTATACATTTAAAAGACTTATTAAGTCAAGTGATTTTAAAAAATATTATTAATGGAAGATGAGAATAAATAGAAAAGTTAAATACAAAAAAGATAATTACATTGTCATCATCTATAGAAAAAAGAAAGAATTGGCATGGGATTACTAAAATTCTTTCAGATAAAGATAAGTATTTATTGAAGGACTTGTATCTTTAATTAGAATTTATTTAGGCGAAATTATGAGGTGAAAAATTGAAAACAAAGAATAATGAAATAAGAAAAAAAGACTCTTGTGAGTCGTATAAACATAATGCGAAACTTCTTTTAAAAATTTATAGGAAAGTAAGTTTTCATGTTGAAGATCGAATACAAATGAAGGACCACGAGATTTATGCTAGCAGAAGACAGCACTTAGAAGATTTAGTGATTAGTTTTCTTGAGGTGGATAGTACAGTTGATGTTAGAAAGCTAGAAGAATGTCTGATTGATGTAAACATTAGCCTATCTTTATTGGAACTTATGGATTTAGCTTTAGAAAGATTAAGTCGATATCCAAATGACGGAGAGCTTTTTTCTGATATTTTATGGCACAGATATTTTGCAGAAGAGGTAAGAACTTGTGAGCAACTTTTAAGTGTACACAATATGAGTAGATCAACTTACTTTAGATATCTAAACAAGGCTACACAGGCATATGGAAATATGCTTTTTGGTTATGCCTTACCAGAAATTATAGAAGCTTTAAAAACCATACATGAACTACCAATGGTAGCAGAGATTACTCAATCATATGAGACCTAGATGAGACTAATTGAGGACTTATTTAGTACTAGATTGGAACCTACTTGCTACTGTAATTAGACTTCATCTGATTTAATCTAATAGCATAGGGCAGATATTGCCTTAAATATTTATGGGATTGCCACGAATTATATCGTGGCTTTTTTTATGCCCAAAATCAGGAGGAGCTATGGTTAGTATTCGTAGTCCTCCTATTTGTTTTGGGTAGAAGAACGAAAAAAACAAATAAGGAGGACAAAATGAGCAAAAAATATTTTATATTTATTGATGGAAAGAAAGTTTATGTAAGTGAAGAAGTTTATAAAGGGTATTGGCAAATTACAAATCGTGAGAACTATTTAGAGCAGGTGGATCGTAAAAACCACTTGCTCTTTTTTTCTTCCTACGATAAGGATGGAAATTTTGTAGACAACCTAAGAGATGACAAGGTGGATGTAGAAAAGATAGTCGAAACTAAAATATTAATTGACAGGGTTCATGATGCACTTGATGGGTTGAATACAGAAGAAAGAGAGTTAATCGAAAGCCTATATTTCGAAGAAGAATCAATTCGTTCACTAGCAAGAAGATTAAACACTTCTCACACATCAGTTATTAGAAAAAGAAATTCAATTTTTAAGAAATTAAATAAACTGTTAGAAGACCTATAAAAACTAGGGGCAAGTTTAAAACTTGCTCCCTTTTTCTTTTCACCCGTTCCACTTGTTCTAAATATTCACTTTAAAGGTGTAGGGCATTTAAAAGAACTTAAATTTATTAGGAAAAACCTACAAATTGAACCTTGAAAACTGAATAGACCATTACGAGACTTTATCCACTTAAGGAGCAAGAAGACCTATACGCTAAGACCTTTCTGCTGACCCTAGGGTTGGTTTAAATGAATACTGCAAGTGCAAGGATAGAAGAAAATGAGCGAAAAATATATGTCTTTAATTAAGGCCTGGAAATCTTAAGCGATGATTTAAGTGGTGCTAATGATACTTCTAAAGTTGAGGCCGGCTCGTCTAGAACAGGGGCGGAGGTGAGATTCCTATGTAGCAGATCCACTGCACTCGTAAATGTCAAAAAACTTAAATAAATATTTATATGAATGATTTGTGAGGTAAAACAAATGAAAAATAAAGAAGAAAATAATAAAAAAATAAAGGACTATGAAAAGCAAAAGAATGAAGACAAGCCTTTTACAGAAGAAGTGAACAGAGATTCTACTGTAGACTTTTTAGAACTTATCGAGAGTTTTCTATGCCCAAAATGTATTAAGATTTGAGGGGGCTGACAAAAAGGAACTCATGCGGTAAGATTTAATTGATAGAGAAAATCTTCGTTTCTATTTGCCGAATATTAACGAGGAGGATTCTCATGAAAAAAGCGTGTATGTATCTTCGTCTCTCAAGAGATGATGGAGATAGCATGGAAAGTAATTCAATTTCCAATCAAAGGCAAATTATACAAACATTTGCCAAAACAAAGGAACTAGATCTAGTCTGTGAATATATTGATGACGGCTATACTGGTTCAAATTTTGACCGACCAGATTTCAAAAAGATGATAAATGACCTAGATAGGGGGAGGTTCTCTACAATCATTGTAAAGGACTTGTCCCGTTTTGGTCGTGATTATATTGAAACTGGTAAGTATCTTCAAAAAATATTTCCTGAAAAAGGTGTTCGTTTTATATCGGTAAATGATAGCTATGATAGTGAAGAAGCTGATATGAGTGATACACACTTAATATTACCTATCAAGAACTTTATTAATGATAGCTATTGTCGAGATATCTCAATGAAGGTAAAGTCTGCAAAGGATATTAAGCGAAAGAAGGGAGATTTTATTGGAGCTTTCGCTCCTTTTGGATATAAAAAATCCCTTGAAAACAAACACCAATTAGTAGTTGATGAAGAAGTAGCCTATATTATTAAAAGAATTTTTAATATGAAGATAGAAGGCTATTCATCAAAATCTATTGCGGGTTTTTTAAATCGAATTGGGGCAACAACTCCAGCAAAACACAAGTCGAACAAGGGTAAGAGACATTCACCAGGATTTATGGCAAAGGAAGCTAAATGGTCTGCCAATATGATTAATCGAATAATTGAAAATAAGGTTTATCTAGGTATTTTAGAGCAGGGTAAGACTTTAAAGTTAAATTATAAGTCTAAAAAAGAAATAGATGTCCATGAAAAAGACTGGATTGTAATTGAAGATACTCATGAAGCTATCATTACAAAATCAATTTATCATTTAGCTAATAAAATGCTAATGAGAGACTTAAAAACTTGTAAAGATAAACCCAGTTTATATTCAGGTCTACTTTATTGTGCAGATTGTGGTAGTTCAATGGTAAGAAGAAAAGTAAAATCCAAATCTGGCACTACTATCTATTATATTTGTTCTAACTATAATCGTACAGGGGAATGTAGTCGCCATAGTATTAAGGAAGAAGATATTGTTAAACATACAAAATCTTCCCTAACAAACTATATAAAAAAGTATGAAGAAATACTAGAAAAGATTTCAAAACTAGATATTTCAGATATTACAATCAATGCTGATTTTAAATCTTTAGAAAGAGAAAAAGATAAGTATGAAAGACTAAGACAGTCTTTATATATGGATTTAGAAGATGAACTAATAACAACCAATGAATTTGAAAGATATCGAAAAAATTATTTAACAAAGATTAAGACGATTGAAAAGCAAATCATTGCTAAAAAAGAATTAGTCCATGAATTAGAAGAACAATTGAAAAATAAAGATACTTTTCTTTCAAATGTAATACCAGATAGTGACATGAAGGAATTAACTAGAACATTATTAATTACCTTTATTGATCAAGTACAGATTTTAGAAGATGGGAAAGTTCATTTTGTTTATAACAATGTAGAAATGATGAACCTACTTGAAAAACTATCAGAAAAAGAAAAGGAAGAAATTCCTCTTAAGGGAAAAACTTTATCTATTCATAGGGGGATTTCTAAACTTGCACCTTCTTTAATAACAAGGGAGGTGGCATATTATGGCTAGGACTTCAAGAAGATTTGAGGAAAAGAAGGAAGTAATAAAAAATAAAACAGTTTATAAGGCTGCTATTTATACCAGACTTTCCAGCGAAAGAACAGAAGAATGGAGAGATAAATCTTCATCAATAGAAACACAGACCTTAGTTTGTAAGGAATATGCTTTAAAAGAAAATATTCAAGTTATCGATTTATTTACAGACTATGAATATAGTGGAACGAACTTTAATCGTCCTGAATTTCAAAATATGATGAGGGCTATTAAGGAAAGAAAAATAAACTGTATTATAGTAAAAGACTTATCTAGACTTGGAAGAGAATATTTAGAAATGGGTCGACTAATAGATAAGGTGTTTCCTTTTTTAGGCGTTCGATTTATTTCAGTATCTGATAAGGTGGATACCATAAAGGATATGGATACAAAAAAATCTTTTGAAGTCACAATTAAAAACATCATTAATGATATGTATGCAAAAGATATTTCAGTCAAAATAAAATCTAGCAAAATTAATCGAGCAAAGAATGGATATTTTATAGGTTCTGTACCACCTTATGGATATAAGGTGATTAAGGAAGAAAAGGGGCAGAAACTAATAGTAGACCAAGAAGTTAGATTTATCCTAGAAGAAATATTTGAACTAGGACTAGAGGGGAAAAGCCAACTGGAAATAACCAAGTATCTAAATGAAAAATCCTATGCAACACCTATGGTTTATTATAGGACAGGAAGAATTTATCGAGAAGAAAATGATCCCCAGTGGCATGTAGGCTCTGTAGGAAAAATATTAATAAATCAAGCCTATGCAGGAGATATGGTTCAGGGAGTTAAGTCTCAATCTTTAGCTGAAGGGAAAAAGAGACATTCAGCTGATAAGAAAGACCATATTGTTGTCCTTGATACCCATGAAGCTATTGTATCTAGAGAAGATTTTTTTAACTTACAAAAAAAGCGAAAACAAAGAAAGGCAGATTCTGTATTTTCTGTAAAAGCTCATAACTTTAAAAGAGATCCTAAAAATAGATTTCAAGATTTAATTTTCTCTAACGAAACAGGAGAAAAGCTTTATCGTAGATCTAGAATTGATGGAAGTGGAAAGAAGAAGGTTTTAAAATATCTTTACCGTATAGAGCGTTTTAATGGAAGTATTAATAAAAGAGATAACCTATTTATAATGGAAGATGACCTAGATGAAAGGATTATTTTAGACTTAAGAAAAATCATGAAATCAATTACTAGTAAGACATCTTTTACCAATAGAATTTATGATAGGTACTCAAAGACCTTAGAAGAAGCAAAAAATAAAATCTTTGACTTAGATGAATTAATAAGAAATGAAGAATATAGGATTCAAAAAAGTTATGAAGAATATAGCTTGGGCAATGTAGATAGAAATACCCATCTATTAGAAAGAGACATTTCTCAAAGTCGCATTAAAACGATTGAAAGAGAAAAATCAGCTCAAGAAGATATGATGAGAGAAATAAAAAAAGATAGGAAAAAAGCTGTTTCTTGGGTTAAGGATATATTTTCTAGTAAAAGCTTAGATAAACTCTCTAAAGAACTTGTAGAAAGTCTTATAGAAAAAGTAATAGTTTATGCCAATCATGAATTTGAAGTGGTCTATAAATTTAATATGGAAAGCTTAAAGGAGGACAAGTATGAGCAGGATTGCACTTTACATTAGGCTTTCTGTAGAAGACCAAATCAAGAATAAGGAAAGCGAAAGTATTATTAGTCAGAGAATGTATCTAAATGACTATATAGATAATATGGTTGATTTAAAACATCAAGAAAGAAAAGAATATATTGATGATGGATATTCAGGAACAAATGAAAATAGACCATCTTATCAAAGACTTCTTGAAGATGTTAAAACAGGGCAAGTAAATACAATAGTAGTCAAAGATATGTCTCGCTTTATGAGAGATTATATAAGTTTAGGAGATTATTTAGAAAATATTTTTCCTTTCTTAGGTGTTAGATTTATTTCTATTAATGATGGATATGATAGTAATGAAAATCAGGGAAACGGAACTGATTTAGATATTCAGTTTAAAAATTTAATGTATGACTTCTATGCAAAAGATGCTTCTGAGAAAATTAAGACGGTAAGAAAAGCACTTAATGAACAAGGTAAGATTCAATCATGGAGTCCACCTTATGGCTATATGAAAGATCCAGAAGATAAGCATAAAATTATTCCTGATGAAGAAACTTCATGGGTGGTCAAAAAGATATATGACCTTTATCTAGAAGGATTGTCTATGAGAAAGATAAATGATTATCTGAATGAGCATAAGATGAAAACTCCAGCTCAAAGAAAGTTAGAACTTACGAAAATGGATTATTCTAATAGATATAAGAAGATTAAAGATAAGCCAGCTTGGAATTTTTCTTCTGTTATTGATATCCTAAACGATGAAATTTATACTGGGACTTATGTCTATAGTAGAATAGATAAATCTTTAATCAATGGAACTGAAAAGAATGCTAAGCCTATTCCAAAAAAGGATTGGGGAAGAGTTTTTGATAATCATGAGCCTATCGTTTCAAAAGAAATATATGATGAAGTCCAAAAACTAAAGGCTAGCAAAAGTTTTAAAGGTAAGAATACTACCTATGAATGGTATAAACACTCTCCTCTTCAAGGGTTTCTTTACTGTCCAGAATGTGGTTATTTACTAGCCTGTCAAAGGACTGCTAAGAAGAGAAAAGGAAAGCCTGATAAGATACATCGATACTTTAGATGTCGTTACTGTAAGAATGATGGAGTAAAGATAAAAGGCTCTAATGCTGATAAGCTAGAACCTTTGGTATTTGAAGAAATAAAAGAAAAGTGTGATGTCTCAAATAAGGTAGAGATCATAGAAAAGAAAGCTGTAAATAATAAGGATATTATAAAAGACATTGAAATAAGAAAACAGACTTATTATGAAAAATATAAATTAGGTGAAATTACAAGATTAAAATTTATAGAAGAAAAGAAAAAGCTAGACGATAAAATTGAAGTCTTAATAAAAGAACAGTCGAAAGTTATTAAAGAAAAAGAAAAAATAAATGAAGAAAAACTTACTCGAGAATTGATGGATAAATATATTAAATCAATCGTAGTAAGAGGAAATGAAATACTGAAAATTGAATGGAAGTAGAGTTAAAGAGGGTGACTGATAGTTGCTTTCTTTTTCTGTCTAAGTCTTCCCTTACTACAAATATAGAAGCTATTAATATTATGTTACACTCATAAAAATAGAATGGTTATATACATTTTGTTTCTGTATTTTTAATATCAGTAGGAGCATCTTCTACGTTAGATATAATTAGATAGAATAGAGTGTTATTTGTTTGAGCAAAAATCATTAGGTCTTAAATAGACAAATAGCTATGAGCTTTTAATTTTAAAATTATAGACAAAATGACTAGCTTATTAAGAAATCTTGTGTATTAAAGAGAAATTTGATATAATAAATCATAACAATTGACATTTAAAAAGAAATGTGATAAAATTAAAAATTCTAATGAAGGAGGATAGCTATGGTAAAGAAATTTTATGCCGTTAAAAAAGGTGTTAAACCAGGAATATATGTATCCTGGGATAAATGCAAGTCTCAAATACATGGCTATTCTGGCGCTATATATAAGAGTTTTACAAAATATGATGATGCTATAAAATATATTCAAGAGGATAACGATAGTATAAGTTTTGAACTCCAAGATAAAGAAACACCTCAGACGTTCGCAAAAGCTTATGTTGACGGTAGTTATGATTCTGCAACAAATAGATTTTCATGTGGCGTAGTATTTTTTCACAATGGAAAAGAAGAACATTTTTCTGAAGTGTTTTGCGATGATAGTTTATCTGAAATGAATAACGTTGCAGGAGAAATTAAAGGTTCTGAAAGAGCAATACAACATTGTTTAGATAATCAAATAAATAGTCTTACGATTTATCATGATTACGAAGGTATTGCAAAGTGGTGTACAGGTGAATGGCAGGCTAAGAAAAATGGTACTAAAGAATATAAGGCTTTTTATGATAAGGCTGCAAAAACTGTAGAAATATATTTCGTAAAAGTAAAAGGACACTCAGGTGATAAATATAATGAATTAGCAGATTCTCTCGCAAGGGAAGCATTGACAAGTGGTATTATGTATAAAGAAGTATCTAGTGATAAGGAGGATACAAAAGTGGCAAAAAAAAAGTCAGTTTATATAAATAGAGATGAACTCATAAATTCAATTTTGAAAATTGGTCACGAGCAGTGGGAATCCTTTGAAGCAAGTGAGTTAGAAAAGGTTGGTAATCAATACCGATGTAAGATTTTAGCCGATGGAAAAGATGCAACTTTGGACTTTTATTTTAAAAAAGATGGAACAACAACGGTATCTCCTACCGGGACTAATAAAGATATTTCTTTAACTATAAAAAACATTTTGGAAGAACGTTGTAACTATTCAAATATAGAGGACGGTAAGACATCTTCTTTTAAAAGAATACCACATGAATGGTCAGAAAAATTAATTAATTATTTAGAAACACTAGATATAGATGAATCTGTTTTTAAAGAAGTTGAAACGCAACCAAAACATAAAGTTTATAAAATTACGAGTAAAATTGGAGATACGTTAGTCATTAATATCTATGCTAACGGAACAATAACGTTGCAAGGGATACCAGCATATTTATATAGCGAAGCGATTTCATTTTTGTCTTATTGTGAGTGTGTTTCTGTAAATGATATTGTAGCTACAACTAATAATTTTCATGATGTAGATGTAAAAACGGAAGATGTACGCAATGAGATGGAAGTATTATTACCTCGTTCGTATAGAAATTTAGATGAAATGATTTTGAAATTATTATCTCCATCGATTGTCCTAAGAAAAATAAAAATGCCACTGGAAGATTATTCTTGCTATGCTTTTCCAGCATTAAGGGCATTAGAAGGATATATAAAATATCTTTTTGATACTAAATCAATTACCATTAGCGATAATTTTGGTGGAATCTTCTCAAGGGGATTTTTAACATCTGATATTGATAGTCGTATAAATGATATTAATTTTAAACACGAAGTAGAAAGACTTTATGATTATCTTAAGAGTAACAGACATGTCATATTCCACGCAGAACAGATTTTAATTGGTACTACAATTTTAGAGGATAAACAAGAAGCTGATGAAATTGTAAATAAAGTATTGAACTTAATTGAAACATCATATATAAATTTGTTTTATTAATAACGAGAAAGGAGGGTTCTTTATGAAGAACTATCAAATTTTAAAATTAAATAATGAACAATTTGACTTCCTTGTCATTGCAACCTCATACAAGAATCCTTTGAGTTATATTGATGAAATTAGTAATGAGATAGCCACTGATAAGGCTAAGATATTATTTGATTTAACATTGATAAATGGTATGAAAAGCAATAGATATATATATTTCAATTTTCATAAGGGTGAAAACTATTGGGAATCTTGTTCCATGGTAAAAGATATAGATGAACGTATAAGTAATATATCTAGAGATTATTTTTTTAATAATAAGGATATTGTTGAAAGAAGTGTTATTCCTGATGCACTAAAGTTTTTACTTAAAGCAGGTATGGTATAAAATAGTTTTCTTTTCGTTATAAATTTATTGTTAGAGGGCGACTAAATGGTTGCCCTTTTTTGACGTTTAAGTCATTCCTTATTATATATTTTATTAGAATTAATTTTTATCATAGACTTGACATAAGAGGGTTCTGGTTCGTTATTGATTCGTGCGGCAGATGAAGCACCTACAAGAGCAGATGGCAGCTCATTAGTAGATATATATGGACAGGAAAAGTATCCGGATACAGCTGGTTTAGCTAAGATGAATTTCATATTACATAATAAAGCAACTGGTGAAATTAAAGCTGCAAATACCTTGTCAGATCCACAGTATACAGATGAATTTGGGGAACTTACTAAATTTGATTTTATAGTAATGAATCCACCATTTTCCGATAAAGATTGGACAGATGGTATAAAAGAAACAGAGGATAAGTATAAAAGGTTTGATGGATATAGCATTCCTCCTAAGAAAAATGGTGACTATGCTTGGTTTTTACATGTTCTTAAAGCACTAAAACCAACAGGCAAGGCCGGAATTATTCTTCCTCATGGAGTTTTATTTAGAGGGAATGCAGAGGAAGCAATAAGAAAAGAAATCCTGAAAAAGAAATGGTTAAAAGGGATCGTAAGTTTGCCATCAAACTTATTCTATGGAACGGGAATTCCAGCATGTATCATTCTTGTTGATAAAGAAAACACTGAAGAAAGAGATGGTATCTTCTTTATTGATGCAAGTGATGGATATAAAAAAGATGGAGATAAGAATAGGCTTAGGGAACAAGACATAGAGAAGATTGTTCAAACTTTTAATAATAGAACTGAAATTGAAGGCTATTCTAAATTTGTAACATTTGAAAAAATAGATAAAGAAAATAATGGCAATCTAAATGTGCCTAGATATATTAATAAGATAGATACAAATCTTCCTCAAAACATAGAAGCTCACTTAAATGGAGGCATACCTAAGGATGATATAAATTCTCTCGTTAAACTATGGCACGTAGCACCTGACCTAAAGAGGGAACTATTTAAATTAGGTTCTATAATTTATAGGGTTGATGGCCGAAGGCCTCAACTCTATTTTTTACT